>JANMGN010000742.1:0-6063 GCA_031374645.1 Chitinophagales bacterium
TATTATGGCTTTTTACCAATAAATTATCTTTTCTAAAAGATGTGCCACGACCAGAAACTCCAAACAACTCATCAACTTTAAACCCTATTTCATAACTTCCACTTTCAGAAAAATCTTTTTTTACAAAAAAGAAATTATTATCATCAAATGTAAGTTTTTGAAAATCAATGCTTTGTAATTTATTTTTTTCTAAAAAATCATATTTAAAATCCCTTTTTCCTTGTAGGTCAAAATGGAAAACTTCGGCGAGGTCACCGTTTTTTCCAACGCTGGCAGGGTTTTGAACCCTGCCAGCGTTTGCAGCACCGTTTCCACTTTTTTTAATAAAAATATTGATACTCACACCTTGCTGAATATCAAATACATTTTGGTCTGCACTACCGTCGGGCGCAGTTTCTTTCTTTTTGGCGTTGCCATGCAAATCTAAAATATAGATTTTATCAAATTTTTCTAAAAGTTCTTTACGCATTTGGCGATGTATCAAACCATCAATAAAACTATTATTAGAAATATACGCCAAGATACCTTCGCCATTTTTTTCTATAAAATGCTGCCCAAAACGTATAAATTTAATATAATCATCGCTCAAAGGCTGAATATTTCGCTCATTAAGGTCTTTTTTATAATCTTTCATTTTTTCCTCAATCCAAGCCGATTTGTTGCTACTACTGACCGAATACGGAGGATTACCAATCACGACCATTACGGGCGCATCTTTTTTGACACTATCGGCTTGTCGGGCTTCATCAGCGAGCCACTGCGCCCAAAAGAGCGTACCAGCATCTTTGTGGTGTTCTTCCAAGGAATTGGTCAAGAATATTTTGAAGCGATTTTGGCGATTGAGCGTATAGCCAGTTTCACGCAGCAGCATATCCATCTTGATATGCGCCATCGCATAACTCGCCATCAGCAACTCAAAACCATGCAGTCGAGGTATCAAATGTTCCTCTACATATCCGTTCCAAATACCAGTTTGATTTTTAAATTTTTTATGAATATGCTTAATCGTCTCTGCCAAAAAAGTACCCGTACCACAAGCAGGGTCAAGGAGTTGTACTCTATGTACTTCTTGTGTAGCGGTGGCATAGTCTTGTTTTTTCTTATCAAAATTATCTGTTTTGACCTTGATAGTTGTTTTAGAAGTATCTGCTAAACCATCTTTTAGCACAAATTCAGTTTTCAAAATCTCATCAACAGCCCTCACGATAAAACCAACCACAGGCTGCGGCGTGTACCAAACACCACGAGCTTTGCGCAACGAAGCATCATAAGCGGCAAGGAACGTTTCGTAAAAATGTATCATCGGGTCAGTCTGTTGCGTAGCACGCCCAAAATCCTGTAAAAGTGCCGCTACATCAGAATAACGAAAGACTTCGGCGAGTTCATCAACAATCCAAACAATTTGTTCGTCGAGGTCATGCGAAGCGACATATTGAAACAATTTTCTAAGGAAAGGATTAGATTTTGGAATAAGTTCTGCGGCTTCTTGTCGAGAGAAATTTTCCAGCGTCGTATCATGCAAACGTGCGGCAAACATACCATACGTAATGGTTTGCGCATAAATATCAGCAAATTCCTTGTGCGAAATATCGCCAATGAGTATTTGTTTAAACGATTGATATTGTTTGGCAAGTGAGCCATCTGCAATTTCAAACGTATCATCGTGTAATTCTAAGGCTTTAAAAATAACATCAGCAAAAAGGCGGGCTTTTCCAGCCATACGTTTGGCGAGGTCGTCAGAAGATTTGATAGTGATAATTACGCCATCTTTTTCTACCAAATCCTTCGTAATCACGTCTTGCAACGACTGAATAGTATGCTCAAATGTATCGAACATCGTATCTTTAACTGCCACTATTTTATTTCCACTGACTTCTGCAATCCGTAGCCTTTTGACTTCCACGCCTTGTTTAAAAAGGCGAAACTCCAAATAATCTGTAATTAGGAGAATATCTAAGCCTTTTTTATATCGTTCAAACTGTTCTTTATAACCTTTATCATCAAGGTTTTTACCAATATCTTTTGTTTCGATATAAGCGACAGGGATTTTATTTTTATTGGTCAAAATAAAATCAGGAGCGCCAACTTTTTCTCTTTTTGGCTCATTCGTTACCAAAATATCAGGCAGTAAGGTTTCCAAATAATCTTGCAACGCAGGGCGATAGCTGTGTTCTCGAGCAATACCACTTTGAAAGTGCCGATTTAGTTTAGCGATGTAATCGTGAATGGTCATATTAGAAAAATAGTTTTTTGCAAAAGTACGAAAAAAAGAAATAAATGTTATTTTTAATTAAAAAATAGGCTTGTGTTTCGAGCATTTTGAGTTATGGTATTTTATTTTGTAAAAATATGACTTTTTTACATATTATAAAAATAAAAACGTAGAAATAGTATTTTTGTTTCCATCAGAGAAAGCAATGATTAGGTATAAATCCATGTGTGTCTTTTTTTGCATTTTCCAAAAAAACACCTATCTTTGTAGTAAAATTTTAGAAAAATGCAAAATTTAGTCATTTCCATAGAAAATCCGTTAGATACTCAATTGTTGTTGAGTTTGGTAGGGCGATTGGGTTTGAAAGTTCGTACGCTATCAGCTTTTGAAGAACAAATGTTAGCAAGGCAAAGTATCGTACAATTGAGCGAACAAGAAAACTATTCAGAGGGACTTGATATGGAAGATATTATGTCTATCGTAGAGGAGGTTAGAACAGAACGTTACCAAAAATGATACGAATAGTTGTTGATACAAATTGGTGGATTAGCCTTTTGATTAATCGTTATGATAGTCAATTGACAAGCCTTTTACCGCGAACTGATGTCGTTATTTGTGCATCAGATGAATTGGTTAATGAGATTTTTGTAACACTTCGCTATCCAAAATTACAAAAATATCTAAAACCTCCTATTGTCAAAGAATTTATGGAATTTTTGCCACAAGCAGTTGAATTGACAAAAGTAAATTCAAAAATCAATATTTGTAGAGATCCTAAGGATAACTTTTGCTCTCGTTATCAAAAGATGCAAGTGCGGATTTTCTGATTACGGGTGGTAAAGATCTATTGGTTTTAAAGCAATTTGAAAATACTGCAATTCTGGCTTTGAGCGATTTTATAGAAAAGAAATACTGACAAGAAAAGAAAACCATCAAGCCGTCACGCCAAAATCCTTTCTTATCTTTTTTGCATTTTCCCAAAAAAACACCTATCTTTGTAGTAAAATTTAGAAAAATGGTCGCAACATTAAATTATCAATCTATACAGCCTACGCTGACCAATGTGCAAACAGAAATGCTCAAAGTATTTGCAATGCAATTGCCTGAGCCGCAACTCGACGAATTGCGCTTAGTCATTGCTCGTTTTTTGATGGACAAAGCACGTAATGAAGCAACTCAAATATGGGATGAAAAAGGTCATACGGAAGAAACACTCAATCAATTGACCGCAGGAACGTATGAGTAACTTGCGGATTGTTTTAGATACAAATGTGATTTTAAGTTCATTGAGTTTTCGCTCTAAATATCGTCACATCATTGACGAACTCATGAACGGCACTTATGATATTTTTGTAACCACAGAAATATTACTGGAATACGAAGAAAAAATTAATCAATTTTTGCACCTTCAACGGCTCAATTATTCTTAGATGCGCTTGGTTTGATGCCAAATGTGCATAAAATAGAAGTGTTTTACAAATTTTTGCTTATTCCGAATGATGCCGATGATGATAAATTCGCAGATTGTGCGGTAGCAGCAGGAGTACATTATTTGGTTACAGACGACAAGCATTTTAATACACTCGTAAAGTTAGGTTTTCCAAAAATAAACCTCATCAATATCAAAGGTTTTAGCGATTTTTTGCAAAATAAAGTATAAAAAAACACCCTTCAAGTCACTAACTCGAAGGGTGTTTCTATTTTATTCTGAAAAAATCATCAAGCCGTTACGCCCAAATCCTTTCTTACTTTTGCATTTTTCCAAAAAAGACCTATCTTTGTCATGCCTTTGGCTTGATGACGCAATAATGCGCTCATATAAAATTTAGAAAAAATGACTGTATTGAGTTTGAAAATACCGACAGAAAAAGATGTTGTTTTGGCATATAAAAATATTGATATTGCCAATAAAACATTGATTGAAAAGCAAATGGCTAAGATTTTGGAGAAAATCCTTTTTCCTGAACGCCAAAAAGCAATGTATGCACTTATGCAAGACATGAGCAAAGAAGCGGAAGCTAACGGACTGACAGAAGAAATGATTGACGAAATTTTGAACGAAAAATGAGCGAATTGTTTGTTTTAGATACAGTCGTCCTTATCAAAGCGGCACTATCTGAACGTTCTGCTGCCGCCGCAGTTTTTAGGAAAGCCAATACACAAGGTATTTTAGTTTATTCAGATGAAACGATTGTCGAATTGGAAAGAAAATTGGCAATGGATAAATTCGATAAATACATTGCTGCGACCAAGCGACAACAGTTTTTACAACACTATCTACAAATTGGGTTAAATATTCCAATTACGAAAGTCGTACAAATTTGTCGTGACCCAAACGATGATATGTTTTTGTCATTGGCGTTATCAGCTCATGCAGATTGCATTATTACAGAAGACAAAGATATGCTCATACTCAACCCTTTTGAAAATATACCTATCCTATCTACTCCTAATTTTTTGAAGATATTTTAACAAAAAAGCCACAACTCCTATCAAGAAGCCGTGGTTTTTTATTTATAAAACAAAAACCTAAGCCGTTACGCCCAAATCCTTTCTTATCTTTCTTGCATTTTTCCAAAAAAGACTTATCTTTGTAGTAAAATTTAGAATATAAAATATGCAATCTACATTTTCCATACCTGCGGCAGATTTTAATACTGCACTTTTTGAAAAAATAAAAGCATTTTTGCATGACCAAAATGCTGAGGTATTTATTCGCATTAAGACCAAAGAAACACAAAAAGAAACCAATCAACGCATTGACAATGCGATTGAAGAAATAGAGAAAAGCGAAAATTTAGTTTCTTTTTCTGCGGAAGAATTTGATACACTTACAAAATCGTTGCGCTCATGAAGCCTGTAATGTTTCATGGTAGTGCTTATACTGATTTTTGTGAATGGGCAGAATTAGACGAAGATATATTTTTGAAAATCCAAACGCTAATCAAGGATATTAGCCGTAACCCATTCAAAGGTTTAGGTAAACCTGAACCTTTAAAACATAAATTTAAAGGTTATTGGTCACGCCGTATTACACAAGAACATCGAATTATCTACAAATAAGTACTCGCTACTATTTAGTTTATGTTATTTTCAATTTTATAAAATGTTGATAATGAATGTTTTAAATATTCATTAAACAAAAAAATAACATAAACTATTTTCAAACGAGTACTTATGAAAATGACACAATCATAATCGCAAGTGTCAAAGGACATTATGACCATAAATAAAAAAGCCACAACTCCTATCAAGAAGTCGTGGCTTTTTTATATACTAAAAATATTTGTAACCGCTACGCAGGGCAACCGTAAAGGTTTGCCCCTACTACGCCGTCACGCCCAAATCCTTTCTTATCTTTTTTGCATTTTTCCAAAAAATACCTATCTTTGTTATAAAATATCAAAAAATGCAAAATTTAATCATTTCAACAGAAAATCCATTGGACACTCAGTTATTGATGAACTTGGTGGTTCATCAGAAGAAAATAATTTAGCCTATTGCTGTGCCGTTGGGATAGGTTCGCTCTAATCTGCGTTTTTAAGAAAATATTTACATTTGTGATATAACTTTTACGATGTTTTTTACGTTTATAAAAAATATCAGCATCACAGACAATGAGATTATCAATATATATATGTTTTTTCCTTTCTTTTTTTTTCTCTAATATTTTATTGGGAAAAACAGACAAGTACCGTGCGTCTTTTCGCAGCGACCCTTCTACAAGCATCGTAATCGCTTGGAATCAGGTGTCTGGCGAGAATCCTGTACTCTATTACGATACCAAAGATATGGGTTTATTGGCTGAAAAATATGCTTTTCATGCAGAGCCTACCGAAAAAAACGCTGCC
>JANMGN010000751.1:0-13466 GCA_031374645.1 Chitinophagales bacterium
AAATCTATTTTTACAAAAAAATCTCCACTAATTACCAAAGAAACAGCTCATATTTCTGCACAAACTTACCAGTTTGATGCTACCAAATCAGTCAATTTTTTCTCCTTTGAATACACGCCACTTGAAAAAACAATTGCTGAAATAAGCGGACAACTGAAAATTGCTGCCGAGCAGGATTTCAAACCTATGGTTTTGCCTTTTCAGAACTAATAATTATTTAAAAACACAGATGGAACATCAATATACCAACCAATTAATACACGAAAATAGTCCATATTTGCTTCAACACGCACACAATCCCGTGGATTGGTATGCTTGGAATGATGCCGCTTTTGAAAAAGCAAAAACAGAAAACAAGCCGATTTTGGTCAGTATTGGCTACTCGACTTGCCATTGGTGTCACGTGATGGAGCGTGAATCTTTTGAAAATGAAGAAACGGCTACTTTTATGAATAGGCATTTTATATGTATAAAAGTAGATAGAGAAGAACGCCCCGATGTTGATCATATTTATATGGAAGCCGTGCAACTTTTGAGTGGACAAGGTGGCTGGCCCTTAAATTGTTTTTTGCTGCCTGACGCTCGTCCGTTTTTTGCAGGCACTTATTTTCCACCAACGCCAATGTATCAGCGTCCGTCTTGGTTGCAAGTGCTTGGAAATATCGCAAAAGCCTACCAAAATCAGCCCGATGTAGTAACTAACCAAGCCGAAAAGTTAATGTCTTACATGGAAAAAGGCGACCAAAAATTACTTGACAATTCGGTTTTTACAGGCGAAAATACGTCTTTTTTCACAGAAAATACGCTAAAACAAATCTTTGAAAGATTACAAGAACGCTTCGATAAACGAGAAGGCGGTTTTGGTGGCGCACCAAAATTCCCCAGCACGATGTCCCTGCAATATTTGCTTACATATTATCATTTTTCAAAAAATAATGATGCTTTGGCGCATGTAGAATTGTCGTTGGATAAAATGTGTCAAGGCGGAATTTATGACCAATTGGGCGGCGGATTTGCCCGTTACGCTACTGACCGTGAATGGTTAATTCCTCATTTTGAAAAAATGCTATATGATAATGCGCTCTTAGTCAGTGTTTTATCCGATGCTTACAAAGTAACTAAAAAATCGCTTTATGCCGAAACTATCCGAGAAACGTTGGATTTTGTAGTACGAGAAATGACTTTGTCCGAAGGTGGTTTTTACAGTGCTTATGATGCCGATTCTGAAGGTGTAGAAGGCAAATTTTATATTTGGCAAAAATCCGAAATTGATGCTCTGTTGGGCACAGATAGTCCACTTTTTTGTGATTTTTACGACGTATCGGAAGAAGGCAACTGGGAAGAACAAAATATTCTTTGGCGTGCTTTGCCTTTTGATATTTTTGCAAAAAATAACAAAATAGACGAGGCTTTTCTACATAAAAAAATGCAAGAATGTAGAGCAATTTTATTTTCTGAAAGAAAAAAACGTATTCCACCAAGTTTAGATGATAAAATTTTAATCGCTTGGAATGCGCTGATGTGTTCTGCTTATTGTGATGCTTTTTCCGCTTTGGGCGATGAAAATTACAAGCAAATTGCTTTGAAAAATATTGATTTTTTGCTTGAAAAATTTGAAAAACAAAACCAAAGTGGCTTTTTCCATACCTATAAAGAAGGCGTTGCAAAATACGAAGCCAACTTAGAAGATTATTCGTATTTGATAGCCGCATTGCTCGATGTTTACACCGTAAGTTTTGATAATCAATATCTTATAAAAGCAAAAAATTTATGTTTGCTGCTGATAAAAGATTTTTACGATACCGAAAATGGCTTATTTTATTTTGCTTCTGCTTCACAAACGGACTTGATTTTGAGGAGAAAAGAATTATATGATAATGCTGTGCCTTCTGGAAATTCCACGATGGCACTCAACTTGCAACGCTTAGGAATTATTTTTGATGAGCCAAAATGGAGCGAAATGGCTACCCGACTTTTGGCAACGCTTCGGACTTCGATTATTCATCATGCGCCTTCGTTTGCACGCTATGCTACTGCTGCTGCAAATGAGTGTTATGGTATGCGAGAGATAGCGATTATTGGTAAAAATGCTTTTGAAAAAGTAAAAGAAGTACAGCAAAATTTTATCCCAAATGTTATTTATATGACTTCACAAAATAGTGATAATCAATATCCTATGTTGAGAGATAAATCTGAAAACGACGATGCGTTGATTTATTTATGTCAAAATTATGCCTGCCAAAAACCAGTCGAAACAGTAAATGAATTATTGAATAATTTATAAAATTTACTCTTTTTTCTTAAACTCGAGGCTCGTTGAATTTTAAAATTCAACGAGCTTAGAGTTTAGAAAAATATTTTTTACAAACAAACCGCTACTTTCATGCCCCAAAAAGTCATTCTACCTTTAAGTCCAGGATCGCTTCCTTTAAAATCAGAAGGGTAAAAAGCCTTAGTCAAATCATTTTTTACAAAAGGCAAAGTCAAATAAGGTTGAATAATAAATTTTGGTCCTTTCTTCGGATTTCCTATCATAAAATTCACAAAAGCAGTTCCATACATATTCAAAGAAGCAATATTTTTGCTATCATCTTCTATACCAATAGGTTTCGTTTGATTAGCAGGAATAGGCAATTCTTGCTCTGTTCGGTAATTTATTTCTTTTACAATTAGCTTTCCCATACCAAAAGAAAGCCCTGGCGAAATACAAACTTTTTGCGAGCCATCGCTCGTATTCATACCAACTCCTAAATGAAAAGAGTTCATAGAAAGCGTTTGTGTTTGAAATTCGTTGGGAATATCTCGAAAACGTGCGGTCATAGAAGCCTTACGAGTATCAAAACCAACATCAACAAAAACTTTGCCCTGCCAAGCCATAAAACCTGCCGACCAGCCACGCATACGCAAAAAATCTTTGTAGCCAATATTGTAATCTTTTGCAGCGTGCAAACCATTTTGTAATTGCGACAAACGATTGAGCGCACCGTTGTCGATACTGTTAGAATTGTAACCTGCATATACACCAATATGATGTATGTTAGGAACATTGCTTTTTAGTGGTATTTTTTTTAATTTTTGTCCGCCTTGCGCCAAAACAAAGGTTGTCGTTATGCAAAAGCACAACAAAATAATTGCTAATCTCATAGTGTGAAGTTTTACTTGTAAATAAACTTCAAAAACAAATGATAAAGGTGAGTTTGCTTTTAAGAGGATTTACAAATTGGTTAATATTTTTTTAATTGGGATGCTCAACTGCAATTTGACAACTTTTTGTATTACCTTGCAATTGAAAAACTATATTTACTTGATGTTAAATTTTGATTAAAAATCAGTTCAAAGGTATATACTTATTTTCAAATAAATGAATATTATTTTTTACAATAAATTATAAATCAATGTGTTATGTAAATATTTATTTTATAATATAGCATAATTTTTTATAAAATATTATAAAAAACTATATCGAATAATTAGTATAAATCGAAAAAATGTAAGATTTTTGTACCAGATTTTAAAAACCGCTACGTTGTGCATAAAGCCACAACTCAAAATACTTTGCCCGTATGTATAAAAATATTTACCATTATATATCATTTTGCTTAAAAACAAAATACTTCCTTATTTTCACTTCCTTATTTTATTTTGCTAAAATACAAGCACAAGCTCCTGTAAATGACAATCCATGCAATGCCATAGAGGTTTTTGTAACGCAAACTTGCAATAATCCCACTTCGTACTCTAATGTAAATGCCACTACAGCAGCAAATAATGGCTATACTTTTCCTGGTTGCTCTCAAACCAGTAGTGCAAAGGATGTTTGGTTTAAAATAAAAACAAGTAATAATAATAGCAACAACGATACACAATTTGCTATCACGACCAACGGTGCGCCCGTTGGACAAATCCGTATTTTTTCTGCAATAACTTGCGCAGGACCTTTTTCAGAAATCGCTCAGGCTTGCGAACCCTTGCAAAATAGTACACGCTGTACTGTGAATAACGCACAACCCAATACGACCTACTATATTATGGTTGGCGGTTATTGGAATAACTCTCCTTCGGGTAATTTTACGCTTTGTGCTACGCCCTTGCCAGTGTCAGGTTGCACCAATAATTTGGCAAATAACTATAACCCAAACGCTACTTACGACAATGGCTCTTGTATTTTTCCAGCTTCTCCGATTACAACTTGTGGTATTTTTTCAAGTTCGCCTAATGCGCTGATTTCCAATGTTTTAGTCACGACTGATGTAATAAATATTTCGATAGGACCTAATAAAGTTCTAACTGATTTAGACGTTGTTTTAAAATTAAATCACTCTTTTCTATCTGATATTGATGTGTTTTTAGGTAGCCCAAGTGGTACAACCATAGAGCTTTTTAAAAATATTTGCGGTAGTTCAGACAATATGGAAGTCCGTTTTGATGACGATAGCTATCCGCTTCAATGTGGTAATCCGACCAAAGGTTTTTACCGTCTTCCTGTCAATTATCTTTCGGCTTTCAACAATGAGCCAAGCGACGGCAACTGGACGCTAAAAGTAGTAGATATGTCGCCTGGAAATAACGGACTTTTGACCCAATGGTGTCTTATTCCACAAGTAAAAACAGTTACTTGTTTTCCACCGATTATGCTCAAAGCAAATGATATTACAAGCACCGCTGCGAGCTTAGACTGGACTTCTCCTAACGTTCCGCAAGAGAACAACTGGAACATCGAACTCGGTCTAAAAGGCTTTTCGCCAACAGGTATTCCGACTAAAACCACAACCGCTAAACCATTCATTTACAACGGATTACAACCTTATAAAACATACGATTATTATGTGCAAGCCAAATGTTTGCCTGGACTTGGAAGCAGCTGGTCTGGACCATTTACGTTCACGACTGCGATACCAAATGGGCAATGTAATTTGGGGATAAATATTCCAAATAATCAGTGCAATCAGTCGAATAATTTTTTGATTTACGTACAAAATGCAGGTGGAAATAAACTCGGCACAAACGTACAACTCGAAGAAGTTCGAGTAATTTTACGTCATACTTGGAACAGCGATTTGAGTTTTTATCTGACATCTCCCAACGGAAAATTTGTAGAACTTTCGTCAAAAAATGGTAGTTCAAACGACAATTACGGCGACCCCAATGCTCCAAATTGCTCCAAATATACTGCCTTTGTGCGCAACGATTGTGCAGCGTCTTCTATTATTGGTGCGCAAGCTCCTTTTATCGGAAAATTTTATCCAGAAGGGAATTTGAGTGATTTCCTCGACGGTTCTGACCCAAATGGCAATTGGAATTTTCGTATTTGCGACGATGCTGACGGCGATGTCGGACGAATAGAATACATCGAATTGGTTTTCTCTTCCAATACTTGCGCCCAACCACGCAATGTTTCCACTTTTAATATTACAGATAAAACATTGGAAATCAATTATTTATCAGAAAATACAAGTTGTAATAAAGTTATCGTAGAGTATGGTATGCCAGGATTTACGCCTGGAACTGGTGTTTTAGCAGGTGTAGGAGGAACGACAAAAATATTTAATTGTCCGATTGTTTTTCCTTTGCAAATTGCAGGTCTAAGTCCGCTTCATTCTTATGACATTTATGTCAGAGAACAATGCAATGCTACCCAATCTTCGCCAAATTCTTGTGCTATTTCCTTTGAAACAAACTGTACGACAGGTGCGGCAACCTTATCAGAAACCTTTGATAATCAGGCACTTTGTAATACTGTTTGTGGCGATACCTGTGTTATTTCAGGCATTTGGCACAATGTAAAAAATGATGCTTTCGACTGGATTATAAACCTTGGTTCTACACCTTCTACGAATACCGGACCAGAAGATGACATTACAGGCGGCGGAAAATATGCTTATCTCGAAGCAGGAAATGATGCTACTTGTCAAAACGGAAAAATTGCTTATTTGATGTCCGATTGTATCAAGGTAAATGCCAATGCGGACACTTGCGCTATGTCTTTTTATTATCATGCCTTCGGAAATGACATCAATAAAGTGAGCTTGCAAATCTCAACAGATGGCGGCGCAAACTGGTTAGAAATTTGGTCTATTTCGGGCAATCAAGGCAACCGTTGGTTTCATCAATACATTGATTTACAAGTATTTAAAAATAAAATTGTACAATTTCGATTTATAGGTTTTGGTGGTACAGGTATAAAAGCAGATTTGGCGATTGATCAAATTGATTTTTATGGCTCTACTAATATTGGTACTGCTGCGATGAGTTACTACAAGGATGCTGATGGAGATAGTTTTGGCGACGCACTTTCTGGTATAGAAGGTTGCGCAACTTCGCCTCCTAATGGCTTCGTTTTCAACAACTTAGATTGTGATGACAGCAACGCAAATATAAAACCTACGGCTGCCGAAATCCCTTGTAATAAAATAGACGAAAACTGCAACGGCATAGCGGACGATGCAATTCTGCCTTCGCCTTTGGTAAAAAATGATACCCTTTGCGCTGGCGAAAAAGCTATTTTGAAAACAAAGACGGCTGCAAAAGGACAATTTTTTTGGTATGATTCTACCACTTCTACGCAAGCAATAGCTTCGGGCGACAGCCTTGTGACGAGTGTTTTAATTGCAAATAAAAATTACTACGTAAAAGACAGTTTGATTATAAAACCTGAGTTGCGTTTTACAGAGATAAATCTTGGTTTGCTTGATGCCGTAGAGTTGCAAAATATCGGAAACGCCAAAGATTTTACAGGCTGGTCAGTCGTGTTAGGAAATACAAATTTGCAAGCTATTCCAACCGCTTGGAATTTAGGTACATTTGCTGCAAACGAAGTACAATATCGCACAAAATCAGCTTCAAATAATTTTTTCGGAACAACTTGGAATTGGAATTATACCGCAAAAGGATTTGTATTACTCCTTGATAATCAAGGTATTGCAAAGGATTTTATTTTATTCAACACGACTACAAACGAGTTTGATAATCTTAGTTTTTTATTTAATGGAAAAACATACAACAAGCAAAATTTGCCTTGGAAAAATGCTGGTGTAAATGGCTTGTGTAGTGGTACAAAAACAATAAACCTGACGGCAAACGGCGAAAAAAACGATACCACAGACTATGATGCTTGTGCAAATAATACGATGGGAAACCCTAATTTTTCGTTCAATTTAGATTATCCTTGTAACTCTCAGCGTGTGTTGGTACAAGCAATTGTACAGCAATTTCCACAACTTATTGTACCTAATTTACCAGAAATTTGTGAAGGAAAAAGCATAGACGTTCGTAATATTATTGTAACAGATTTGAACAATACGCAAGGGCAAATTACTTACCATAACACAAGCCCAACTTCACAAGCTAATCAACTGACTAACAATGTTTTAACTCCAAATACAAACACAAATATTGTTATTAAAAAAACAACAAGCGCAGGTTGTTTTACTGAAAAAACGACCACTATAAAAGTAAACGATTTACCTTCGGCAAATATCATTTCTTCTTCTACTATGCCGCTTTGTTCTGGTCAAACTAAAACTTTGACAGCGACTTATAGTGGAGGTGTTTCGCCCGTAAATTATGAGTGGAGTACAGGAGCTATTTCACAAAATATTCAAGTAGGAAATTCATTTCCAAGTACAACTGGTTTTTATGGAGTGACTTTGACTGACGCAAAAGGTTGTGTGGATAGCGCAAGTACAGACGTATTCAACGGCGCAGGCATTACTTCTGCTAAAGTGTTCATTATCAAAGATGTATCTTCATGTAACGGTACAGACGGAGCGATTACGCTCAAACCAATTGACGGTACACCACCTTATAAATATACTTGGAATGGACCAATTACAGGTAATATTGGCAACGTTCCCGCAGGGAATTATACGATACAAGATTTGCAAAAAGGCACGTACAGCGTGACAATTACAGATAGTTCGCCTTTAAATTGTGAGCTGATTATTCCTTTTTTGGTCGTAAAAAGTCCTGATGTAAATATCAAAATAGATAGCGTTTGGAGTGTTTCCTGCAAAGGCAAAAATGATGGTAAAATATTATTAGAAAATGTAAATAGTCAAGCGTATAGCTATATTTGGAGCAATTCAAAAAGCTCAAAAGACATCACAAATTTAGCACCAGGAAGCTATGCCGTTACGATTTCGAGCAGTGCTTGTAATCAAGTTTTGCAAAATATCGTGGTTAAAGAACCTGATAGTTTGGGTATTTTGTCAGCAATTGCGGCAGATATTTCTTGTACTGCCAATGGCAAAATAAATCTCACGCCAAAAGGTGGAAATCCACCTTATTCTTACCTTTGGAGTAATAGCGCAAGTACGCAAGATTTAGTAAATATTTCTCCTGGAAATTATTTTGTAACTATCTCAGACAAAAGGAGTTGTAAGTTTATTTCGCCTAAAATAGAGCTAAAATCAGCTCCCAATTTAGCACTTTCTACTACAACTTCAAGCGCAAAATGCAACGCTTCTCCAACAGGAAAAATAGATTTGACTGTTACTGGTGGCGGTCGTCCTTATGCTTACAAATGGAGCAATAGCGCAGTAAGCGAAGATTTGACGAACGTTTCAGGCGGAACATACACCGTTTCAGTGACAGATGCGAACGGTTGTCAAGTCGTTTCTGCTCCAATTGTCGTTTCGCAACCTGCAATTTTGAGTGTTGTTTCTCAAATTGCTTCGCCAACTTGCAAAGGCTTTTCGGATGGCGCTATTCAGTTGGTAGCAAGCGGAGGAACTGCCAATTATACGTATCTTTGGGACAACGGAACTACAAAAAGCAACTTAAATCAATTGGTAGAAGGCGTTTACAAGGCGACTATTACAGACGTAAACGCTTGTAAAGTATTTTTAGACAGCATAAAAATCACTGCGCCACAAGTATTAAATGTAAATATTGCGTCACTTGTAAATGCTACTTGCATAGGAAAAACAAACGGTAAAATTGATATCAATGTCAGTGGTGGAACGTTACCTTACACTTATCTTTGGAACAATGCGGCGACAACGCAAGACCTTTTGGCAACTACAACAGGTGTTTACAGCGTTTCCATTTCTGACAATAAAGGTTGTAAAGCATTTTTAAAAGACTTAAATGTAGGAGGTGTGCAAACGGTAAAATTAAATAAAGATAGCTTGGTAATGCCAACTTGTAATGGTTCAGCTGACGGGAAAATATTTTTTGCTATAAAAGGCGGACAAGTCCCTTATACTTACAAATGGTCAAATAACACTTTTAATGCAAGTGTATTTAATTTAAAATCAAACACTTATATAATAACCGCAACAGATTTCAATGGTTGTCAGTTTTATAAAACTTACCAACTCAATGAGCCAAATCCAATTTCTATTTCACTCAATGCGATAGATAGTGTTGGTTGTTATGGTGCAGAAGATGCAGCAATTGATGTAGCTGTAAATGGTGGCACAATGCCTTACAAATTTTTCTGGAATAGCGGACAAAATACAGAAGACCTCTCGGGCGTAGTCGCTGGCGATTACAAAATGACTGTTTTGGATAAAAATAATTGTGCTTTTACGAGTGAGGCATTTATTGTTTTACAATCTCAGCCGCTATTGGTTCAGCTCCAAACGACAAACGATTCTAAATGTAAAGGTTCGTCATTCGGAACGCTTGATGTAAAAGTTACAGGTGGAAAAGCACCATATCTATATCAATGGAGCAATGGCGCAACGACCGAAGATATTTTCAATGTGCCAAGCGGAACATACAGCGTAACAGTAAGCGATGCAAATGATTGCAAAGCCATTTTGAGTAATATTGTGTTGCTTTCTCCGCTTCAACAATTGCGTTTGGATACCATAAAATACAAAAATATTACTTGTACTAATAGTAAAAATGGCGAAATTATCGCTACTATTTTAGGTGGAAAAACGCCTTTTGCGTACAATTGGTCAGTAATTGGAGAAGAACATTTTACGACACAGCGAGCAGATACGATAAAAAAATTAGACGAAGGTGCATACATTTTGGTCGTTACAGATGGTTTAGGTTGTACGCTTACAAGCGATACGATTAATCTGACAAATCCAAAACCGCTTAATATTTTTATAACAGATTTGGGTAATCCGACGTGTAAAGGAAGTGCAAATGGTTTTATAAAAGTAAATAACGATGGCGGAACGTTACCTTACAAATACCTTTGGAATAACGGAAAAACAACCAAAGATTTGGTCAATATTCCGCAAGGCTCGTACCAATTTATACTAACAGATGCGAACAATTGTACGAAAACTTCGCCCAATATCAGCATAAAAGAACCTATCAATAGCGTCACGATTTCTATTGACAGTATCCATAATGTAAGTTGTAAATATGGTGCTGATGGCGATATTTTCTTAAAAACTTTGTACGGCGAAGCACCATTTTCTTACCAATGGTCGAAGCCAACAACGACTACAAAAGGCACGTTAAGTGGCTTATTATCAGGAGTTTATAGCGTAACAGTTACTGATAGTTTGGGCTGTAAATCTAATTTGAATTTTATCCCTGTCCCTGAGCCACAAGCACTTGGTATTTTGATAGATACGGTTCGCCAAAATGCTTGTAAAGGGTATAATTCTGGCTCGATAGAAGTATCTGGTTTGGGTGGAGTACCACCTTATTCTTGGAAATGGAGCAACGGAAAAGCGACCGAAGATATTTTTAATTTGCCCAATGGTTTTTATAAAGTAACTTTGACAGACATCAACAAATGTGTCTTTTTGCCGACAACAGATATTAGCATAGGTTCGCCCGATAGTTTGAAAGTGAACGTGACGACAACCCTTGCTACAATGGGACAAAATAATGCTACCGCAAGCGCAAATGTTAGTGGTGGAAAATCGCCGTTTAGCTACAAATGGAGCGATGCAAATGCGCAAATAACACAAACTGCAATAAATCTCGCACCAGGTTCTTATGACGTAACTGTAACTGACGCGAACAAATGCGTAACGATAAAAAAAGGAAACCAAATCGTTTCCACAACACCCGAAGACCTTGATTTGCAGGCGGTTGTAAAAATTTACCCCAATCCGACTACTGGTTTTTTAAACGTAGAATACAATTTTTCTTCTTGGGTCGAAAATACAGAATTGATTGTTTTTGACCTTTTGGGCAAAAATATTTTACAACGTGAGCTTTTTTCTGCTTCGGAAAAAATAGAACTTGATTTGAATGAGTTGTCTTGTGGTGTGTATTGGATTGGATTTAAAAATGAAGGTCGAGTTTTTGGTGTTAAAAAAGTAGTGGTTTGTAGGTAAATCTTCTTTGCATTATGAAATATAAATTTTTGCTCCCAATTACTTTTTTATATCTTACACATTTGCTTGTGAAATTTTCACAATACCCTGTAAATGAATGGATTAGTAATTATTTTGCAGATGTTTTGTGCCTGCCTATTTTGCTCAGCTATATACTTTTGCTCATGCGTTATTTCAAAAAAGAACCTTTGCTTTGGCTAAATATACACCAAATTATTTTTCTTTTCGTTTATGTCAGCCTACTTTTTGAGTTTATTTTACCAAAATATAGTAAACGTTACACCTCCGATTTTTATGATGTAATGGCTTACGCTGTTGGTGCGATTTTTTTCTGTTTTTTTCAAAAGAAACTCGTTTTGACAAAACTATGATACTTATTTTGAACTAAACGAAGTATTTTTTCCTTTATAAAAAAGTTAAGTAATCAAATAAACGAATGATAAATACTTTCTCGTAATAAAATGATATATGAGCTATTATTAATTATTCATTATTAATTATTAATTTTTAACTAAATTATGAATAGCCAAAACGAAAAAACACCCGTACAAAGGTTTATTGACCTTCTACGTTTAGACCGAAAAGACATTTATTTTATTTTTATTTATGCCATTGCAAGTGGGCTGATTACGCTCACACTGCCACTTGGTATTCAAGCCATTATTGGCTTGATTGCAGGTGGAAATATTTCTTCCTCTTGGGGCGTTTTGATTTTTATCGTCACTGCGGGAACTGCTTTTACAGGAGTGCTGAAAGTGATGCAGCTTTCTGTTACAGAAACGCTACAACGCCGTATTTTTGTCCGTTCCTCTTTTGATTTTGCGGATAGATTACCCAAATTACCTATCGATAGCACCAATAGAATTCACTTGCCCGAATTGGCAAACCGCTTTTTTGATACACTTTCTATCCAAAAAGGCTTACCCAAAATATTGACAGATGTTTTTGAAGCATTCCTTCAAATTTTATTTGGACTTTTATTAATTGCTTTATACCACCCATTTTTTATCTTTTTTGGCTTTATTCTTATCTTTATTTTGTATATTATTTTCAAATTGACTGCGCCTGTTGGTCTTGCGACAAGCCTCAAAGAAAGTAAATACAAATATGCTGTAGCGCACTGGCTCGAAGAATTGGCACGTACCATGACCACTTTTAAGCTGAGTGGAGACAGCCCTTTGCCGCTACAAAAAACAGATATGCTCGTAAGTGGTTATTTGGATAGCCGCAAAAAACACTTTAAAATTTTGCTTTGGCAATTTGGTAGTATGATTGTTTTTAAAGTGATTATTACAGTTTCATTATTGGTTTTGGGATCTATTTTGGTCATTGATAATCAGATAAATTTAGGTCAGTTTATTGCTGCCGAAATCGTGATTATTATGGTTATGGGTTCTGTTGAAAAGCTGATTATGTCTATGGAAACCGTTTATGACGTATTGACAGCTTTGGAAAAAATAGGTCATGTGAGCGATATGCCTATGGAAAGAGAAGATGGCTTGGATTTTTCAAAATGTTTTCAAGACGATAAAGGCTTAGAACTAACACTCCAAAACGTTGGTTTTAAATTTGAAGACAGCGACCGTGCAACGTTAAGCAACATTAATCTGCACGTTTCGTCTGGCGAAAAAATCTGTATCGCTGGACACAATGCTTCGGGTCGCTCTACTTTGATACAAATTATCGCTTGTTTATTGAAAAAAAATACAGGTATCGTCAATTATAATGGTATGCCTCGGGCGAGTTTGGAACTCAAAAGTTTGCGAAAAGCCGTAGGAGATTACTCAGAAGGCGAAGATATTTTTTCAGGCACTATTCTCGAAAACATTTCATTGGGTATAGAAAATATTGATATTCAAGATGTTATAAATGCTGCAAAAGCAATTGGAGTACACCAAACTATCAATGTGTTACCTGAAGGCTACAACACTACGCTGATGCCGAGTGGTCGGAATATATCAGCAAGCCTGGCTACAAAAATTATTTTGACCCGTTCGATTGTTGCCAAACCTCGACTTTTGGCACTCGAAGATTTTTCACAAAAAATCGAAAGAGAAGATAGGCAACATATTATTGATTATTTAACTTCTCAAAAACAAAATTGGACGATGATTGCCGTTTCAAATGACGTTTATACCGCCCAAAAATGCGACCGTGTTATCATCATGGACAATGGGCAAATCGTAGGAGATGGTACTTTTGAAGAAA
>JANMGN010000768.1:0-11359 GCA_031374645.1 Chitinophagales bacterium
TCATCTTTTAGGCTTTGTACGATTTCTATTGCTTCGTCAGTAGCTTCTCGAGAGTGGATAGAAATAGGAATTTTGTACTGTTTTGCCCATTCTATTTGTCGGCAAAAAGCATCTACTTGCTGTTTATAAAAGGTTTTATCCCAGTATAAATCTAAGCCAATTTCTCCAACCGCTTTAAAGTAACGTTTTGATAACCAACTACTTACGATTGCTAATTCGTCTTCGTAATTTTCTTTTACATAACAAGGATGTAGCCCTATCATCGCAAAACAATGATTGGGATATTTAGCTTCCAAATCTAACATCGCATTGATTTCGGAACTATCTATACTTGGTAAAAGCATTTTTTGAACGCCACTTTCCAAAGCACGTTTTACCATCAGGTCACGGTCTTCGTCAAATTCTTTGGTGTAAAGGTGTGCGTGCGTATCTATGAGCATAAAAGGAATTTAAAAATATTATGTGAAAAGTATTATGTACTTCTGTTGTTAGGTATGCTGCGACAGCCAATTTTAGTATTAGTGTCTTTTTATTTTTTCCAAAAAGGAACTGTATAACGTTGTACTACCCTATTTGTACTGTCTTTTACTTTAAAATCTACGAAATATTTTCCCCTTGCAAGCGATAAAATATCTACAGTTGCCAAAATACCTTTTTGAGTAGATTTGGGATGCTGATAAAATTCGTAGCTTACTTTTCGCTGTAAGCTGTCTGCAATAAAAATTTCAAAATGAGAAGCAATACAATCAATTTGCCTAAAATCTTTTTGTTGGTCTAAATCCACAAGGCTATCTAAACTAAATACATTTTTATCCAGCGAACGGTAGCCTTCTGAAAAATTAGAAAATTCAGCACCCAATACAACGCCTACTTTTTCATTATTGTATGCTTCATAACAGGCTTTAAATTTGATTTTTCTAAACGGAGAAAACGGAAAAAAAACTTCTAAAAAATCTTCCTTATCATAGTATTTTTTAGACAATTGAATATTAGGAACACTTGTATTTTCGGTAGCAAGATTTTCATAATTGACCATTTCACTTTTGTAAATACCTCCTCTCAATGGAAAAATAGGCGAAGTATTAACCGTTACCATCGAATATCCTGTAAGAATTACCAAATAAGGAACGATAGCAAGCATCACTTTTCTGCCCAAAGGATTGTCCACCATGTTATAATACAAGGGGCGATAAATCCTTGAAAGGCTAATAAAACTAAAAAAACGATGTATTCTCCTATAAATTTCGCTAAACCAATTGATTTTTTTCACCCAACCCAAAGTTAAAAAGTCTATCATATAAGTCAATCCTGCAAGCGAGTAAATGATAACAAAAACAATAATTGGATATTTTATAATTTTTTTGAGCCAAGGAAATACTACACCTATCTCTGCTACACTCACACTTAATATGATAAGAATAGTCATACCGAGAAAGAAAGAAAAAATAGCAAAAATAATAAGAAAAGTAAATGCAAAAATAAGGCAACAAAAATTCTCCAAATTTTCGATAAAATCATCAAAAGAGGGTATTTTTTTCTCCAAATAAGTCCTAAATATAGGGCTCATTTTGATATTATCCAGGTTAATATCGCCCGAAACATTGCGCAAACCAATTGCTCCTATCCAAAGACTTCTCAAAATAACATGACAAACCAAGTTGATTATCAAGATATAACACGTGCAATACAGTACAATTAGTAAAAAAACAAGAAATACCCCTTCTCCATTGTATCCCAAATCTGTGTTTTTATTCAATAAAATATCTATATATCCTCTTGCTTCAAAGAGTAAAGTCAATAAAAAACCAGAAATCAGCAATTCTAATTGCCAACTTTCTTGCTGCAGTTTTTCGAGCCATTGGGTAAATTTATTTTCTGTTTTAGGCATTTTTGATTATTTTTTAACATTTTTGCAAAATTAAGTATTTTTAAGTAAAAATAGCATATTTTATCCTAAGTGCTCAGGCTAAATTACTTATAACTATTTTTTCAGTCGATTGCTCAAAAAGTTATAAATAATTTTTAACGCCTACTTTACCTTGGTAACGTGTAAATAATAACTTGTGTTTTCTGCTTGCCTATTAAAAGCTATACTTCTCTAAATTTTCAGCCCAATGCGCTGCATTGAACTTCTAATTTAGCTCGTCTATCTTCTAATATACTAACCATAAATCCACAACTTATTAGTCACACGTTACTTAAAAAGTCAAATACTCAAAAGAAAAATCATTCCAAACCATATTTGTCCATCAAATACGTCAAGGCGGTCATAGCTGCGCCACCGAGTTTGAGTTCACGCTCGTTCACTTTATCAAAAGTATCGGCATTGGTGTGATGATAATCAAAGTAGCGTTGAGAATCTGCATTAAGTCCTACGAGAAATGTTTTTTGCTTTTTCAAAGGAGAAATATCTGCTCCACTACCGCCTTTTTTCAAAATCAAACTATAATTTTCAAATAAATCAGACCATTGCATTGTGCTTTTGAAAGCCTTTGTAAAAATCGTTTCGTCACCTTCAAAAGAAAAGCCACGAGGCGAGTTCCCACCGCCATCGCTTTCTATTGCAGCCAAATGTTTTTCGCCTTTGCGCTCTGCTTCTTCCGCATATTTTTTGCCACCAGCCAAACCATTTTCTTCATTTGCAAAAAGCACACAGCGAATAGTCCTTTTGGGTTTGTAATTTATTTTTTTCAATATGTATAAAACTTCCATAGATTGTACTACGCCAGTACCATCATCGTGTGCGCCTTGCCCAACGTCCCAAGAATCCAAATGTCCGCCAATAGCGATGTATTCGTTCGGTTTTTCGCTGCCACGGATTTGTCCTATAACGCTAAACTGCTCTACATCAGGTAATTTTTCGCAAGAAGTTTTGATAAAAACCGTTACTGTTTCTGTTTTTAAAAGCGCACTAAGTATTTCAGCATGATTTGTAGAAATTCCCAAAGCAGGTATAGGAGCTTGATTATCAGGAAATTGTGTTGTTCCTGTATGCGGATTATCGTCTAAAAGTGTAGTCATAGAACGAGTGAGCGTTGCGACCGCACCGTACTTTGCTGCACGTGCAGGGCCTGCAACACGCTGATCGACTGCACCACCGTAAGCAGCGCCAGTCGAAAGTTGCGTAACATCCATCGGGCGATTAAAAAATACAATTTTGCCTTTCACTTTACTACCTAATTTATCCACTTCGTCAAGGCTTTGCACCTCTATAACTGCTGCTGCAATACCTTTTTGGGGCGTTGCACCAGAGCCTCCAAGTGCCAAAACATTCAAATCAAATGTTCCGAGCGAGCCAGAATCCACTACTTTTGCTTCTTCTTTTGCACCTCTTACCCAATGCGGCACCATACAAGGTTGTAGCCAAACAGAATCTAAACCGAGCGTATCTAAGGTTGATTTTGCCCATCTTACAGCACGCATATAATTTTCAGAACCGCTTATTCGGTTGCCGACTTTTTGTGTCAAATACGCTTCCCAACGGTAAGATTGTCCTTGACTTAACGTTTTGTCATAGATACTTTTGATAAAAAGTGCGTCTTCGTTGCTTGCTTGCGCTATTATTTTGCTTGTAAAACAAGTAAGTAGAAGTAGAAATAAAAAGTGTTTCATAATTGAAATGTGTTTAATTTATTGGTAAAACGGACTTCAGTCCGTTGTGACGAACAGTAAATATTCTAAGATAACATCATTTGTAGATTATCACGGACTGAAGTCCGTGTTACCTGCATTTTCATGGTAAAAGTAAGATTTTTTATCAAAAAGCATTTTATAAATCAAAAAAATCCAAATTTTTCGAGATGAAAAATCTGGATTTTTTTTTATTGAAAGACAGAATTATTATTACAAATACTTGATAATGAAATACTTATATTCATTATTCTGCATTTATCATTTTACATTCATCATTCTGTTTATTTAGTTTTTAAAATAAGAATCAGCATTTTTCTTACCATCATCTATATTTTGCATACGTACTTTGATAGCCGTTGCATCGTCCATTTTATTCAAACGGATTAAGATTTCTTTCAAAGCGATAAGCGTATTTTTATCGTTCGGATTGATAGATTCTGCTTTTTGGAAATAAGGCAATGCTTGTCCGAAAACACTATTCATTTCCGTTTTCATTGCTTCATACTTTTTAGTACCCGCATCAGAATAATCATCGTTTAATTTGTTCAACTGCTCAGTATAACCTGCACCTTTGTTATAAAACAAAGCACCCAAAGAGTAATTTGCATCAAAGTTTTTAGGGTCTTTTGCAAGCGCATCGTTGTATGTTTTCATTGCACCATCAAAATATTCTTTTGACTTTGCTGCGTTTCCAGCCTTAGCTTCTATTTGCGCCAAATTATCATATACATTACCCAAAGTTGCGTATAAATTTACATTTTTAGGTTCTTTTTCGATAGCTAATTTGAGCTTATCAATCAACTCATTCATTTTACCAGCACGAAGGTAAGAATTGATTTGAGCAAACAACAAATCAGTAGCATTTGGAAACTTTTTAACGCCTTCTTCTAAGTATTTTGTAGCTTCTTCGTCTCTTTTTTGAGCAGAAAGCATATTGTAAAGCGCAGAATAACAAGCCGCTTCGGCATCAGAACCTTTGCCAATAAGCGCCTTGTAACTTTCCTCCGCTTCTTTCATCATGTTGCCTGTTTGAGCGCAAAGACCAGCATAAAAAGTGAATGTATTTACCGCTTTTTCATCTAAAAACTTCTTTTCGCCAGCGGCTTTCAAAATATCATTTGCAGTCGTCAAACCGTTAAATGCTGCGTAAGCCATCGCATAATCTTTCTTTTTGTAAGCATCTGCACCACAATTTTGCAAGCGATTTTGATTATCGGCAAGACCTTTGACAGCATCAGATTTTTCGTATTTTTTTACCGCTTTTTCATAAGCATTTTTAAAACTCGTGTATGCTTTTAGCGGCGCATCAGGTACTGCAGCTACTGCAGCGGTATCGATACTTCTCATCACTTCGTCTTTGCCAGCCAATTCTGCATAGATATTACCCGAAGTAAGCCATGCCTCGTAAGTATTATTTACATCGCTTTTGAGTGCGAGATCAATATTTGTTTTAGCTTCTGTAAGTTTAGCGGCATTACCAGAAGGATCTAAACTGTAGCTACTCAATGCTTTTTTAGCATTTTTGAAAATTTTAGCAGGGTCTGTTTCTTGTGCGAATGTGATAGTAGTTGCTACAAAAAGCGCAATGAGCGATAACAATAATTTTTTCATCGTGTGGAAATAAGTTTTATTTTTAATAATCTTTTAAATTTTGGCAAAAATAAGTTTTTTCTGAGTAAAAAATAATATTTTACAAGAATTATATTTAAGACGTAAATCTATGTCTTAAAGGTATTTAAAAACTGTTAAAGCGTTGTATGGTTTTGGTTAAAAAATATTTAAAAATTTGGGGCTTATTTTTTTAATATAAAAAGTCTTGAGAAAAATAGATAGTTCGGAAAAAATGAGTAATATTGTGTTCGGATTGTGGAAACAATCTTTTTTATTTTAATTTTTGCGTTTCGCTTAAAAATACTATCCACATACATTCAGACCAAGACATGAGTGGTAGTGCAATGGCGTTTCGCTTGCGTTTATTTCAATATGTCTTACATATATGATATGGCGCAGGCGTTTCATTGTACTCTGTAAGTTCTTGGTCGAATTAATTGTATGTGACAATGAGATTGCTTGCGCTTTTTTATTAAAGCAAAAGCGTTTTTAAACTTTTTTTTCACCAAATTTTAATTTACGCTTATGAAAAAGTTAATTTTTGTTTTTTTGTTTTTTTGCCATAATTTATTAGCACAAAGTGCGATAGAATGGTGTGGTAGTACATACAGGAAACCTGTTCCTACCCGTATTTATTCAGACGGCCCCAAGTATTATGATAGGTTTGGAAACGAATATGTTGAGGAAGAAGTCGCTGATGTTCAAGAGTTCGTAGTATTTGAATGCGAAAGTGGCTACTTCAGACTATTTTTTGATAAAGAGTTTTCTGATAAAGAAAAAACAGTTTTTTGTAAAGTTTTTAAAGATTTATCCGAGTTAATCACATCAAAATACCCTACCAATTCTAAAATAGATATCAGAATAGTACAGGAGTATTTTAACCCTACGATAGCATTATTAGGATCTCCGATGTGGTCTAAAAAGTGTGGAATCCAATCTCCTTTGATATCTTTGATGATAACCAATGGTAACCCATTTTATGATAAACCATTTCCTGTCGGTACAATAATTGTGAATAGTAGCTTTAGAGATAATGATGCATTTTATCTTGATGAATTAGATAAAGATGTGATAGATCCTTTGAAAGCAAGTGGTAAGATTGACTTATATACGGGTGCAACACACGAAGCTATGCATATTTTAGGTATTCTATCGCTCATTGGAAGCGATTTGAAACCAGCATATCTTGGTGAAGGATATAGTGCTTGGGATAAATTATTGTTTTCAAGCAAATTGAACAAAAATGTACTTGAGGCTACATTACCTGACAAAGATGAGCTATTTTGCTCTAAGTATAAAATTACATCGGGAATAGGTATAAATGATTTAAACGATTGTAGTGATCAAATTTTTATTCAGACCAATAACTATAAAACATTTATTGCAAAGACTGATAATCCTAATGCTGCATATGATATAAATTCGCTCAGTCATATACTTAATAATTGTGTGACAAATTCGGATCTCCATGTTATGCACCCAAATGGAGATGATTACTACGGAAAAAGGGTTTTACTCTCAAAAGCAGAAAAAGAGCTTCTTTGTACATTAGGTTACAGCATTAACAATGTAGGTAAATGTTCCTCTCAATGCCTCGTAAATGCTATAGATGACTACATTCCTACCATATACAAGGCTAAAGATGAATTTAAAATTACTTTTAAAGATATTTTATCCAACGATATTAATTACGACCCAATCTCTATACCAGAAATAGACTATTCTTCTTTGTCGGGTGCCGTTATTATTACTGATAACAATATTTCGGGTGGTTTTTTTAAATTAAAAATTGATAATCCTGGCACATATAAAATAAATTATAAAATAGTAGGTTGCGGTAATCAATGTGACTATGGTACTATCTATGTGACAATTGTGAACTTTGGCATTGAATGCTCGCCTGTCAATGATTGTGAGCTTTTATGTTATGGAGATTTTGAAGGCTTTGGAGTTGGTATCAATAATTATTTTACTCAATTGCAATTTCCAACTAAACCTGTAATTAAATATACAATCACTGACTTAGACAACTCGCCTGATATAGTAAAAAACACAAAAGCGAACAATCAGTTTTTGCAAATGCATAAGCAGAACAACTACGAATCTGTATATTTGCAGTTAAGAAAAGACGGTATACTACCTAATTGTGAATCTTTTATTTCATTCGATGGTGTATCTGATAAAGCAAATTCGAAAGTAAAAATATATGGATTTTCAGATGCTATGTGTGGTAAAATAAATGAACCGACCATGGGTTGTCAGAGTACTGCTGTACAATTTTGTGCCACTAAAAGTAACGATTTTTATTGTATCGGGGAGCTTGATTTAGAGCAACAAAAATATGATTATGTAAGTTATGGAACTAATACTAACCCTCCTACACAAGCAACAACCGCTTTGTTTCCAAATAGTTCACACAGGATTTTGAAATGGAAAAACACAACGGGTATAAGTATTGATAAAATATTAATATACGTATATAACGAAAAGGAAGACGAGTTAAAATATGCTTTTGATAATTTCAGTGTTATTTCTACCTGCGGTGATCAAAATATTTTTGCAATATCATCTGAGATTATTCAACCTTTTGTACCAGGACAAACTACAAAAATTAAATATACTATCCAAGCAACTAGCCTTAATAGCACAATTGTAAGCGATGTTTCTTTTCAAGCCCTTGTTCAACCTACCAATTTTGCTATTAGTATTTTGGGTAATAGTGATTTTAACAGTAAAGGTATTGCATCTTTGAAAATAAAGTCAGGAGAAACAAAAGTAATTTATTTAGATATTTCTGTGAGTAATTCCATAAGTATTCCTTATAGTGGTAATGTCTTCTTATCCATAGAAAAAGCAACAAATTCTTGCTATTTAGATGGAAATTACATAGTTAATAAAACGCCAATACAAATAGAGCCAGACTTTACATACAAAATCATAGATTTTTGTTCTAATGCTATAAAGTTTATTCCAAATAATACAACAAACACACATATTTGGAACTTTGGAGATGCCACTCCTGATCTTACAGAAGTATCTCCTGTACATATTTATGCTAAACAAGGTACATACTTGGTTACGCACACGATAAAAAATGGCAGCACTATTGTTAGCCAATCAATCGGCTATGTGACCACTCAAATTTTATTGAAGCAAAATATATCTTCGATGCTCTTACAAAAAGTACTTACAAATAATACTGTAACAACAGGGCAACAATTTAGTATTAATGGAACATTTACTATTGACAAAAACTATGATTTTATCAACTGTGATTTTGTTATGGGCAATGGTGCAAAAATTGAAATCAACGAAGGTATTGTAGCAAAATTTAGTAGCTGTAAATTTTTTAGCTGTAATCAAATGTGGCAAGGTATAGAAGTTCTTTCTTCTACAAAAGGGTTGGTAGGTGGAGAAATTATCATGACGAATTGCTTAAGGGTAGAAGATGCGCACAATGCCATTAGACTTTATGATAAATCAAAAGCGACAATCACGAATAATAATTTTCAAAATAATTACATCAGTATATTTAGTGAAAATTGTAATCTTGAGGCTTTTAGTGTGTACGATAATAAGCACAATGGTGGTAAATTAAAAGATTTATACAAAGGACAGATTATTATTCCTAATCAAAAGAATACCTATGCAGCTTATTGGCTCGACAATGTGAAACAAGGAATAAGTGCTTTGAATATTGGAAATACTACCCCTTCGAAAATCGGAGCAACAGAAAATATGCAAAATATGACCAATGGCATTCTTAGCCACAATACGTCAATTTCAGTTCAAAATTTCTCTATTTCTAATATGATATCCGTAAACAATACGGAAGGTTATGGTATTTTTTGCGATTCAGATAATCCACAAGGTCATTTACTTATTGTAAATGGGTTCAATAACGATAAAACATTATATACTTTTAATAATTGTAGAGTAGCTATTTATAATCTGAATGTTCGTTCAACAATTAGCAATAACAGAATAAAGGATGTACAGATTGGTATTCTCAACGATTTCTCTATTGGTGGTACTGTTAAAAATAACTATATCATAGGTCAGTCTGGTATAGGTATTGGCAACTCTTTATCTTATGGTGTCCAAGAAAATGAAATAGTAACTTCTAATACTTTTGGTCATGGTGTATTCCTATATCAGTCTGGTTCAACCAGACATGGAGGAATTACTGTTGAAAAAAATAAAATAAAGACAATACAATCGGTTAGTGGTATTTACGTGACACAATGTCAAAATGTTCTAATAAATAACAATAGAGATATAGAGATATTAAAAAATAATCCAAACTTTACCGATGGTATTCACATCGATAACAGCGACTTTTGTAACATAACGCATAATAATATAGTAGGTGTTGATATACCTAATACAAAGGCTGGTGCAAATGCCATATTTATGCAGAACTCAAACGACAACACTTTTTGTTGCAATACGCTTGATAAAACTTTTACTGGTGTAGAGGTTCGTGATATTAACAATGTAGAAAATACTTTTTATACTACCTCGTTTGGTGATCATAATACTGGGCTTTGGTTAAGTGGCTTACAGCCTATTATGGGGCAACAAGATCATACTGGCAATCTATGGAATGGTAAGACAACCGTAGGTGCAAGAAATGATAATGGTGTTTTCCAAAGTATTAATAGTAATCCATTTAATGTTGACAATAGCAGTAATCCCAATCTACTACCAAAAGTAATAGAAACACCAAATATTCCAA
This sequence comes from Chitinophagales bacterium, assembly GCA_031374645.1. Taxonomy (GTDB): domain Bacteria; phylum Bacteroidota; class Bacteroidia; order Chitinophagales; family Saprospiraceae; genus CANHEE01. The sequence continues at coordinate 9,983 of JANMGN010000768.1, forward strand.
ATGCAAACTGGTTTAAAAATATACCTGGCTTTAATATAGAATGTAATACAAAGCCTGAACAAGGTTGCTATCAACAAAAACCAAGTGGGCTTAATCATGTTGATAGATTACTTTTAGAAGCAGATGCCGAAAAATTGAATGACTACACTAAATGGCAATTAACGTATCATTTGTATGCCAAACTAAGTGATAACCCTTCGCTTATTGGTAATGACGATGACTTGGCTAACTTTTATGAACAGGCTAAAAGCACGCCTATTGCTACTTTGGTGGGTATAGCAGAGGGTATAGATTATGTGAAAGGGTATAAAACAAGTACTCAGGCTACAAATGAAAAAAATATCAAAGAAAAAGAGGCTGAACTCATAGCATTGCAAGATAAAATCAATAGCTCCGAGCCAGATAAAAATTTAACAACAGAATACAATGAAGTTCTGAAAAGTATTGTTGTGCTATCCAATAGTTCTGATTTTTCAGCAAACAACACTGAAAAAATAGCAATGTTGCAAGAGTTACTCAAACGCAATGCGTCCATTAATACAGACGCATTATTTGAGCAAAATCATAAGGCTATCAATACTGTTATTATCAATCAATTGTTGTCAAAAGATAAAAAATTGACTGTTCCAGATGTAAAAATACTTGAAAATATAGCTTATCAGTGTGATAGATTGGGCGGTGATGCAGTACAAACAGCAAGGGGAATGCTCACTTGGTTGAACAATCAAAAATATACTTTCAAAAGAGAAATCGGATGCGAAAACGCTGTTGTTTCAAAAATTAAAAAACATACCACTGATGTGAAAATTTATCCAAATCCATCTGATGGAAATTTAATTTTCGATAACGGTGTAGCTGCAAACACAACCTTGTGTATCTATGATATGAGTGGTAAAATAGTTTTATCACAAAATGTCAATGATAAATTAACTCCAATAAATGTTTCTTACCTAAACAACGGCTTATATTACTGCCGTGTGTTAGGAGAGGAAAATATCATTAAATTTACTATTATTCACTAATTTTTTAGTGCAGATTGCTACGGTAGTCTGCACTATTTTTTTATATTATGAAAAAAACATTAATACTGTTGTACCTATTAGCAGCATTTGTAACTGTAAGCTATACTCAAACACTTGACGCAAAAAGGGATAATACATGGTTGTTTGGCTATGGTAGCTACTACAATCTAACTCATCCTAAAGCGGGTAATACTATAGTTAATTTCAACACTAAACCACCAGCTAATTACTTTCAATATACAGATATGAATTTCAATGATGATATTGCAATTATTAGTGATACCTCAGGGCAATTGTTATTTTATACCAATGGTATTTATATAGCGGACAAAACGCACCAACCTATGTTGAATGG
>JANMGN010000769.1:0-2357 GCA_031374645.1 Chitinophagales bacterium
GCTCGTATTTTATGCCAAAAGACAAAAGAATAGTATATGGCTCTACGCATGAACACGGCGCAGAATGTCCGCTAACTATCTCAAAAACAGGTAAATATATATGGAATTTATACGATTTTGATATTTATACGGCTACGCCAAAAGGCAAAATTAAAAAAATGTTGGCTGGAGGAAAAGGCTATCAAGCAGAAGCTACGGTTTCTCCAAAAGGCGATAAAATCGTTTATACGAGCGACGAAACAGGTGACCTCGAACTTTGGGTTATGGATATTGATGGAAAAAATAAACGTCAAGTTACAACTCAATTGGGTTATGATGGCGGTGCATTTTTTTCTCCTGATGGTACAAAGTTAGTTTTTCGAGCGTCACGTCCAAAAACTGAAGCAGAAATAAAAGAATACAAAGATTTACTCAAAGAAAACCTGGTAGCTCCTACGAATATGGAAATCTGCACCGTAAATGTAGATGGTACTGATTTTAAGCAAGTTACCAATTTGGGAAAAGCAAACTGGGCACCATTTTATCATCCTTCGGGCAAAAAAATTATTTTTGCCTCTAATCATCATTCTAAACGTGGCTACGATTTTCAATTGTATATGATGAATGACGATGGTACAAACCTCGAAGCGATTACTTCTGAAAGTGCGTTTAATGCTTTTCCGATGTTTTCTCCTGACGGCAAAAAATTGGTCTTTTCAAGCAATAGAAATAACCACGGTACACGTGATACTAATGTTTTTATCGCAGATTGGAAAGAGTAAATATAATAAAAAATTAAAAATTAATAACGAAAAAATTGGCAATATTATTTTTTATAAAATAATGATTGTGAGTTTGTTAAACAATTAAAAAAAGCATAGTTATGAAAAAAATACTATTTTTTGTCCTGATGAGCAACGTTTTATTTGCTCAAAATCGATTCGATGAAACCCGTTTGCGTGATCATATCGAGTATTTGGCGAGCGACAAACTGAAAGGTCGTGGTACTGGCTCGAAAGAAGAAAAAAAAGCCGCAAAGTATATCGCAAAACAATTTAAGAAAATTGGTCTTTTGCCAAAAGGCGATGAAGGAACTTTTTTTCATCAGTTTTCTTTCAAACAATCCAATGACCCACATGGTTTTGTCGCTCCCGATGCACCTTCTACAAATAGCCAAAATGTAGTTGGTTTTCTGGATAATGGCGCAATGAATACGGTAATTATTGGCGGACATTATGATCACTTAGGATTGGGTCACGACCACAATTCTCTTGATGCTAATCCTGACGGAAAAATCCACAATGGCGCAGACGACAACGCTTCTGGAACAGCTGGTGTGATAGAATTAGCACGTTATTTTGTCAATAATAACGTAAAAGAAAATACTAATTTTTTGTTTATTTGTTACTCTGGCGAAGAATTGGGACTGATAGGTTCTAAAAAATATTGCGAAGCACCAACCATTGATTTTCAAAAAGTTACGTACGTAATTAATTTAGATATGATTGGTCGTTTGAATAATGATACCAAGAAAATGGTTATCGGAGGAGTAGGAACTGCACCTGATTTTTCTCCATTGATAGACCTTATGCCAGGCAATTTGACAGCGATGAAAGATAGCTCTGGAATAGGCCCTTCTGACCATACTTCTTTTTATTTGAAAAATTTACCCGTTCTATTTTTCTTCACAGGCGGACACAGCGATTACCACAAACCTTCTGATGATGCTGACAAAATCAACTACAAAGGCGAAATGGAAGTGTTAGAATACATCGTAGGTTTCACGCAGCGTTTAGATGGTAGAGCAAAACTCGTTTTTCAAGAAACTAAGAAAAAAGCGGAAGATACACCAAATTTCAAAGTGACGCTCGGTATCATGCCCGATTATGCGTTCGATGGCGCAGGTGTACACATAGATGGCGTGACCGACAATCGCCCTGCCGCAAAGGCTGGTTTGAAAAAAGGCGATGTTATTATCCAGCTTGGAGATACACAAGTGTCTGATATCCAAGCCTATATGAGAGGTTTGGCAAAATATAAAAAAGGCGATACGACCACCGTAAAAGTAAAACGTGATAGTGAAATTTTAGAAAAAAGTGTTACTTTTTAGTTTTTTGAGAATAAATCTCAGGCGCATATAAAATAATGAGTATTTTTGGCGTTGTAAAAATAGCACAACTGAATAAAAGAGGTTGCATTGTTATTTTACAACGCCTTTTTTTATTTCGCCTTACTTGGTCTTCCCAATCAAAAGCTACCACCCTAAAGCCCTGCTTTGGTCTTATGACTAAGTAGCTACAAGGGAAGAAACTACGCAACCATTTACCCTATTGATGCGTGGTAAAAAACACCAAGCAAGGCGAAATCAAATAAATATA
>JANMGN010000780.1:0-2821 GCA_031374645.1 Chitinophagales bacterium
TCATCTTTGCTAATTTGTACGTGGTATTGGTGTATTCCTGTCCGTAAATAGAAATCTCTTTTTTGTTGCCGTTGTGTGCTTCAATAAACTTGATAGATTGAACAAACATACCACCCGAACCGCAAGCAGGGTCATAGATAATACCCTTGTAAGGTTCTATCATTTCGGCAATCAGGTTTACAATGCTTTTGGGCGTGTAAAATTCTCCTTTGCCTTTTCCTTCGGCCAATGCAAATTTGGAAAGGAAATATTCATATACTCTACCAACTACATCTTGCTTCGGATCTTTGGTGGTGTCAATATCGTTAATGGTGTCAAGCAATGAAGCCAGTTTGGTTACATCCAGACCCAAACGAGAAAAGTAATTATCAGGCAATGCGCCTTTTAAAGCCTTGTTGTTTTTCTCAATAGTATGCAAAGCGGTATCTATGAGCAATGCAATATCGTTTTGTTTGGCTCTTTTTATCAGATATGTCCAACGGCTTGTTTCTTCCAAAAAGAACACATTGTTCATGTTGTAGAAGTCAGCCATTTCAATGTATTTTTCTTTGCCTTCGGCAATGAGTTTGGCTCGGTGTTCTTCGAACTTGTCGCTGGCAAACTTTAAAAAAATGAGTCCTAATACTACATGTTTGTATTCGGCAGGTTCTACGCTTCCTCTCAATTTATTTGCTGCTTCCCAAAGGGTCACTTCAATTGCTTTTTCCTTTACTTCTTTCTTCTCTTTCGCCATTTTATGGTGTCAATATTTTATATTATTTCTGTGTGCTAAGTTAAATTTTAAATGCTCAATGTCAAAACGCTGTTAGTCTGTTTGTCTGTCCGCTTGGTCGATATGGTCTGTATGTCGAGTCTATTTTAAGTTATTGTCTTGTAGAGTAGTCTGTCTTTTTAGCATTGGTGCCAACGCAGGCTGTGAAAAAACTCCCAACCCACTAAATTTATCAAAAAACCGATTATACAACCCTTCCCAAAGCCGTTATTTCGCTTGTGTCGAAGGCCGTTTTTGAAGCACTATTTCGGCTTTTTTCAACTACAGTGCTTTGTAGGGACAAATATAAGGTCATTTGTACAAAGAAATAACTTTTCAGAGCAGCGATTAGGTCTTTTATACCAAGAATATTAATGACGCGGCGTAGGTTATACACCGTGAAGACGATCGCTACCTCACCGCCCACTTTTTCCTTGCCTTTCAGCAAAGTATAGTATGCTCCCCACGATCGCTTTATCGTACCGAATGGATGTTCCACAATCGCTTGTCGTCGCTTGTATTTGTCGCGCTGCGTCAATATTCGTGCCCGGTTAGCGATCACAGATTCTTCAAATTCTCCACGCTCCAAGGTGCGTCCGTGCCGCTGGCTGATATTGGCATCCGACAAGCATTTATCTTTGAACTGACATATTGAGCAAACACTAAAGGAACTCCGATAGAGTTTATAACTTGGCTCAATATGACCATGTCTGCCTTTTTTTATATGCAAAGTCCCTTTGGTTTTGAGTTCTTTCTTATCGGGACAGATGTACACATCTTTTTCCGGTTCGTACTTAAAGTCTGGTTTTCTGAATCCTTTGGGGCGGTCTTTGTAGGCTTGTTCGGGGAAAGCCACGTAGGGAATTATATTATTTTGTTCACACTTGTGAAGTCCATCAGCGGTGTGATAACCCTTGTCGGCCAGCAACTCTATTTCACCTTTGATGCCCAGTTCTTGTTTGACACTCATACCCATTTGTGACAAAAGATAGAGGTCTTTTTGATTTTCAATAGCAAAATCGGCGATTAAGCAGTACTTGTCGTCCACTACCGACTGGACATTGTACGCGATCTGCATCATACCTTCATTATTGATGGGTAACATTCGAGCATCGGGGTCAGTCAGTGATATTTGAGTGACCTGTGGATCCTGCGCTTGGGCATCTTTTAGCAGTTGTTGGTGTGCTAAAAGTTGGGTCTTTCGGTCATTAAGTTCCCCAATGGTTTTTATTATGGTTGCAGGGGCAACATTGGGTTCATTTGTAGTTGTGTCATTAGTGTCCAATTCTGCTAGAAATTCTTCGATTCGATGATCCACTCGCTCCAGTTTTCGTTTGAGTTTGTCTTCGCTGATGTGCCGTTTTTTAGAGTTTTGAGCAGCGATTTTCGTACCGTCCACAGCGAAGAGCGTTTTGCCAAATAATTCTTTTTGGTCACAGAATTTATTGAATATCCTAAAAACAGCGATCAGAGCCTTTCTGTGGTTGATGATTATATTGCCTTTTTCGTCTTTTTTTTGGTAAGTTCTAAAGGTAGCGATAGTATGATAAGAAGGGATTACCCGATCAAGCAGCCACCAAAGTTCTATATTTCGAGTGCATTCGCGTTCGAGCATCCGAGAAGAACGGATACGATTAAAGTATCCATAAATATAAAGTTTAAGCAACAAAGCAGGTGCATAAGGAGGTGCTCCAGTTTTGTTGAGTTCGACGTGCGCAAAGCCAATACTACCCAAATCCAGCGCATCTACAAACGCCTCAATTACACGTACCGTATTATCCTCACCAATCATAGGCTCAAGAAATACACTAAAAAAGCCGTCTTTGGGGGATTCTTGGCCTGTTCGGTACTGCATAGGTGGATAAAATTGAGAAATGAATGCCTAAGGTAAGGGGTTATTGGGGTAGAGTGGGAGTTTTTTCACAATCTGACGGTGGCACTCACGCAGCCGCCGACTGTCGAGCCTTTGAGTTAAGCCTTGCGGCGTTTGGCGGGAGTGCGTTGTTCTCCGCATTTTATTATTCGATGCCGCGCTGGTTGCCGCGTTTTTGAGTTCGATGTCGAGTTTTT
>JANMGN010000842.1:0-8382 GCA_031374645.1 Chitinophagales bacterium
TAATTAAAAATGAAAAATTAATAATATAAATAGCTCATAATCAATATTTTTTTAAATAAAAAAACACTTAACACATGAAGATTTTATTTACATTCAGTATTCTTTTTATTTCTCTTTTTGCTTTTGCGCAAGCTGGTGCAATTGACAAAACGTACGGTAAAAATGGTTTTTTTACACAAAAATCAACTGAACCTTCTCTTGATTTCCCAACACAAAAAAGTGTTCTACAAGCGGATAATAAGTTGCTATACATTGAGGAAAATCAAGACGAACTTACAAAAATATTAAGCACAAATGTCATACGACTAACAGCAGCAGGAGCAGTAGATAAAACCTTTGGAAATAATGGAGTGCTTACGATGAGTATTCCAAATACAGACGTTGTCCTCACTGCATTGACGATGCAATCGGACGGCAAAATATTACTTACAGGATTTGGTTACAAAGAAGATTCGACTTCGAGCGAGTTCCAGATTTTAATTTTTAGATTAAATTCTAATGGCTCTCTTGACGGCACATTCGGTACATCTGGCAAAATAGAAATAGGCCAATCGAACGTAACAGATGCAGCTTTTTCTATAAAAAGTATCAAAGATGGAAAAATTTTGATAGGTGGCGTTATGTCAGATAATCCAAATTCAAATGATGCAATTTTAGTCCGCTTAAATGCAAATGGTACGATTGATACTACTTTTGGAAATCAAGGCAGCTATCGCCATACAGAAATATCTGATATTTCGCTTAAATATTGTTTTAATGTTGATTTGGATAAAAATGGTAATATCTTCATGGTAGGTCAGGGAATAAACGGTACTTCAAGTGAAAGTAAAGGTTTTTTGATAAAAATAAACGCAAATGGTACACTGGATAAGACTTTTGGCAATAACGGAAGCATAGAAATAGGCGACGATAATGCAGACGACATTGTATTTTTGGGAAATTTAAAAGTGCAAGCTGATGGAAAAATCGTTGTTTTAAAACGAATTATTCTCGCAGACGAAACAAATATTACAAGAATAATCCGCTATTTGCCTACTGGAAAAGAAGACCCAACTTTTGGCAACTCTGGTGTCGTTACGATGAACTTAGCTACTGATAATCAAGCTATTGCAAACGATTTACTCTTACAATCCGATGGAAAAATTTTAGTAAATGCCATAAATTATAATGTGAACAATGGTGCTTTTAAAAATAGTACAATACGTTACGACAGCAAAGGAAAAATTGATAACGTTTTTGGAATACAAGGCAGTGCAACAATAGAATCTGATAGTATAGATTATTACATTGCAAATATATTGATGGCAAGTGATGGAAAAATTATCGTTTCTACCATAGGACAAAATTTTAATAGCAACCAATCTTATCAAACGACTTTCCGACTTTTAAATCCCGAAGTGACCGCAACAGAAAATATCACAGTGGCTAATAATTTATCCATTTTTCCTAATCCTACACAATCAGATTTTGTTTTGAGTTATACACTTGATGAAATACAAAACAATATTTCGATAGACTTGGTAAATCTGGAAGGAAAAGTCATTACTACCCTACTCACAAATCTTACTCGAAATACAGGAAAACAAATCGAAAATATTCATTTGAACGAAAATATTACAAGTGGCGTTTATTTTTTAAAAATAAAAACGGATAAAGGTATTTCACAAATAAAAATAGTAAAAATATAAGTTTTTACACAAAAAAACGGCTAAGTATTCTCAAATACTTAGCCGTTTTTTTATAAAAAATCTAAAAAGTACAATTACACATTAAACCTAAAGTGCATCACATCGCCATCTTTTACGATATATTCTTTGCCTTCTATACGCAAACGTCCTGCATCACGACAAGCCGATTCGCTTTCATATTTCACATAATCATCGTAAGCAATTACTTCTGCTTTGATAAATCCACGCTCAAAATCGGTGTGAATAACACCAGCTGCTGCAGGAGCTTTCCAACCAATCCCGACTGTCCAAGCACGTACTTCTTGCACGCCAGCCGTAAAGTAAGTGTTGAGGTTCAGCAACTTATACGCAGAACGTATCAAACGATTAAGTCCAGCTTCTGCCAATTTGTACTCTTCTAAAAACATATCTCGGTCGTCTTGCGTATCCATACTTGAGATTTGTTCTTCGATAGAGTTATTCAAAACGATAAGTTGCGCACCTTCTTCGTCCGCCATTTTTTGCAATGCCTCAGAATATTTGTTACCAGTGTGCATCGATGCTTCATCAACGTTTGCTACATACAAAACAGGTTTTGCAGTCAGTAAGCAAAGGTCTTCGATGGCAGGAAATTCTTCTTTTGTAAGTCCCAACATACGAATACTTCTGCCTTGCTCCAAAAAGTTTTTACAACGAGTAAGTACATCAACTTCCATTTTCGCTTTCGGGTCGTTGCCAACACGAGCTTGTTTTTCTGATTTCTGCAATTTTTTCTCTATACTCTCTAAATCCTTAAATTGCAACTCGGTATCGATAATTTCTTTATCGCTGATAGGATTTATCACGCCTTCTTCACGCAAAACATTATCATCTTCAAAACAACGCACGACGTGAATAATCGCATCAACTTCACGGATATTTGCCAAAAATTTATTACCTAAACCTTCGCCTTTGCTCGCACCTTTTACCAAACCAGCGATGTCCACCACTTCGATTTGTGTCGGTACAACTTTTTGTGGCGAAACCAATTCCGTTAATTTTGCCAAACGTGTGTCTGGAACATCGACCAAACCAACGTTCGGGTCAATAGTACAAAAGCGATAATTGCTCGCTTGCGCCTTTGCAGTAGTGCTAATCGCATTAAATAAAGTAGATTTTCCGACGTTGGGCAAACCAACAATACCACATTTTAAACCCATTTTTTTATTTATATTTTTTTATAAAATATTAATTTTCAACTAATTATAAAGTACAAAAAACAATATTTGTAAACTTATTGCTATTTTTGCACTTCGGTATATTTATTGTTTTTAAAATCGGGCGCAAAGTTAGTGCTTTTTATCGAAAAGAAACCAAAAGTTAGTATGAATTTTTTAGCACACCTCCTTCTTACCCATACCAATGAAGATTGGATGATAGGCAACATGATAGCCGATTTCATCAGCAACCGTGATTTGCAAGATTTGCAACCTGCCGTCCGAGAAGGCGTAATGATACACCGCAAAATAGATACTTTTACAGATTCGCACGATTCTGTACGAGAAAGTATCAAGCGATTGCACCCTATTTTTCACAAATATTCGCCTGTGGTGGTTGATATTTACTACGATTATTTTTTGTCAAAAAACTGGCGAAGATACGCTCCTTTACCTATCGAAGAATTTTCGCAGGAAATGTATAGCACTTTTAATCGTCGTATGGAAGAAATCCCAGATGCCATGAAACCTCGCTTAAAATCTATGATCTCGCATGATTTTTTATCAAATTATGGCACAAAAGCAGGTATTCAAGTCACTTTCAACAAATTTCAAGAGCGTGTAAAATTCCCTGTTTCTTTTGAGCAAGCGTCTGATATTATGATGGTCTATGAAGATGAATTTAACGATGAGTTTAATACTTTTTTTCCAGAAATGAAAAAACACATCGCTGCGCTTTAGAATTTCATATCTTTTTGTTAAAATTTGGATAAAGCATTTTTTTATTGCTACAAAATACAGAAATTTGCGTATAAAATAACGTTAAATCATTTAGCTAAAACAATTGCTGCGTTTCAGTCAATTTTTCAAAAATAAAAAAAATGAAATTTATAAAATTAATCCTACTAATCAGTATTTTATTTTTTGCTAAAAATAGCTTTGCACAAGGCTACGAAATCAAGGTAAAAATTGATAATTATGAAGGAAAAAGCGCAAAATTAGGTTTTCATTACGGAAACAAACAATATATAAAGGATTCTGCAAAAGTAGAAGCTGACGGCTGGATGACTTTCAAAGGCGCAAAAGAACTTGATGCAGGTATTTATTTGCTCATCATGCAGCCCAAAAATGTATATTTCGAGCTTTTGGTAGAAAAAGGACAACAAAATTTCTCTTGTGAAACCGACACTAAGGATATTCCTGCAAAAATGAAAATCAAAGGCTCAAAAGAGAACGAAATTTATTACGAATACCTCAATACGGTATCGGATAAAAGAGAGGCTTTGCAGACTTTGAAAGATGAAACAAAAACGGCAGATGCAGTTAAAAAAGCAGATATTACAAAAAAAATAACTGCGAAAGAAACAGAAATCGACTTGTATCAAAGAGATTTTATCAAAAAAAATACAGAAACTTTTGCTGCTGCCATCGTAAGAGCATCAAAAGATATTGATTTACCGACTTTTACAGGGACAGATAACGAGATGCGTACCAAGCGTTATTTTTGGTACAAGCAGCATTTTTTTGACAATTATGATTTAGGAAACGACCGTATGATACGTACGCCGTTGGAATTTAGTCGTGTAGATTATTATGTCACAAAACTGACTTCGCAACAACCAGATTCCATTATACAATCGGTTGATAGAGTGTTAGATATGATGAAAACTGCACCTGATGCGTTCAAATTTTTCTGCACACATTACTTGAATTTGTACGCAAAATCGGACATCATCGGACAAGATGCTGTCTATGTTCACATGGCGAAAAAATACTACGAAAAAGGTCTTACGCCTTGGGTTGCAAAAGACCAAGTAGATAAAATCATAGAAAACGCAAATAGCCTTACGCCTACCCTTTTGGGAAAAACCGCTATGGATTTTACGCTGACGCTAAGAGATGGTAAAAAAATTACGCTTTCAGAAATCAAGTCGCCTTATACTATTGTAATGTTTTGGGCACCTGATTGCGGACATTGCAAAGAAGAAATGCCCGATGTAGTAAAATTTTATGAAAAATGGAAAAATAAAGGCGTATATTTGCTCGGCGTTTGTAACCGCATAGATGCTGAAAAAATACCTGAATGTTGGCAATTTATGGACGAAAGACCAGATATGACTTTCCCCGTTGGTTGCGATATGTATTTGAAATCAAATACGCAAGCGAATTATTACGTAAAATCTACACCAATGGTTTTTATTTTGGATAAGGATAAAAAAATCATAATGAAAAAGATTAATCCTAAGCAAATGGATGAAATCATGGAAGAAATCGTCAAAATTGAGGAAGAAAATAAGCAAATAGAGAAAAAAAAATAAGAGAAATAGAGTTTATGGATATTCAAAAATTACGCTCAGAAACCAAAGGTTGCGCAACAACCATTCATTTCAATAACGCAGGTGCTTCGCTGATGCCTGACGTTGTGCTGGAAACTATAAAAAGTTATTTTGACTTAGAAGCAGCAATCGGAGGCTACGAAGCAGCCATTTTTAAAGCAAAAGAAATAGAAAAATGCTACGAATCGGTCGCTCGTTTGTTGAATTGTGAAGCAAAAAACGTTGCTTTCACAAGCAGTGCAACCGATAGTTACAACCGAGCCTTGTCTTCTATCCCATTCCAAAGTGGCGATATTATTTTGACCACAGAAAGCGACTATGTGAGCAATCATTTGGCATTTATGTGTTTACAAAAACGTTTCGGAATTTTTATACACAGCGTTGCAAATGATGATTCGGGGCAAATAAATATCCAAGAATTTGAGATGGCTATCAAAAAAACCAACCCAAAATTGGTTGCTGTAACACACGTCCCGACCAACTCTGGCTTGATACAACCTATCGAAGAAATCGGACAATTATGCAAAAAATATGATATTTTGTACTTGGTAGATATTTGTCAATCTATCGGTCAACTACCTGTAGATGTCGCCAAGATTCAATGTGATTTTGCTTCTTCTAATACTCGAAAATTTTTGAGAGGACCTCGTGGCTGCGGCTTTTTATATGTTTCCGATAAAATACTCAAAATGCAACTCGAACCACTTTTTATGGACATCAGCGGTGCTGTTTGGACAAGCGAAAAAAGCTATCAACCTGTAGCGACCGCCAAACGTTTTGAAGATTTTGAATTTGCTTTTGCCTTAGTCTTAGCCACAGGAATTGCGATAGATTATTTTCTCGAAATAGGTGCAGAAAACGTACAAAAACGCAATACCGAATTGTGCAAATACGCTATTGGAAAATTGCATGAAATAAAAGGTGTTCGTGTTCTTGACAAAGCTCCGAATTTGAGCAGTATTATTACGATTGCAATAGAAAAATACTCAATTTTAGAGTTAAGAAATTATCTTAACTCATTGAAAATCAACACTTCATATAGTGCTAAATCAAGTGCTTTGATAGATTATACGAAAAAAAATGTGACAGAAGCCTTGCGTATTTCTCCACATTATTACAATACAGAAGCAGAAATTGATGTGCTGATAGAGGCCTTGAAAAAGAAAATAAATTAAACATTTAATAATTCAAATCATTAAAAACAAACAAAATGCGCTCTCAAATTTTTATCAATTTGCCAGTAAAAGACCTCGAAAAATCTCAAGCATTTTATACCAAAATGGGAATGGCCAATAATCCACAATTCTCAGACGATACCGCAAAATGTATGGTATTTAGCGAAGAAATCTTTGTGATGTTGCTCTCGTACGAAAAATTTAATTCGTTTACAACAAAACCTATTGCAGATTTGCATAGCAACATCGCTGCGTTGCTTTCTCTTTCAGTAGAAAGTGTAGAAAAAATGAACGAAATCGTAGATAATGCCTTGACAGTTGGCGGAAAAGAACCAAACGAAATCAGAGATTACGGTTTTATGCAACAAAGAACACTCGAAGACCTCGACGGTCACACTTGGGAAATTTTTTTTATGGACATTAGTAAATTCCCTCAAGAATAATGAAAAAATTAACGGCACAACTTGCAGATTTAAGCTCAAAAATCGAAATGCAAGCACATCTGAATACCAAAGTATCGGCAGTATCCGTAGGTTGGCATATTGAACATAGTTTATTGGTTATAAATAATGTGATAAACGGCTTGAGCAAATCAGAAGCAAGCAATTTTGAGCCAAAATTCAATCTTTCTCGCTTGATAGTTATGACTGTTGGTCATTTCCCAAGAGGAAAAGCCAAGGCTCCGAAAACTTCTACGCCGCAAACTTTCGATAACGAAAGCATAAAAGTACATTTGGACAATACGATTGAGAAAATTAAAATATTGGAAACGATGCCGAAAGATAAGTACATAACGCATCCCATGTTTGGGCATATCAGAACTAACGATAGCATCAGATTTTTAGAAATTCACACCAATCATCATTTGAAAATTATGAATGATATTTTGAAATAAATAATGAGCAAAAATGTACAAAAATTAAGATTATTGGCTCTGTTACTAACTCCATTTATTTTATGGATATTGCCTGCTAATTTTCTTGATGGCGAAGGCGGCATTATTTTATGTCCTTCTCGCCGATTTTTGAACATCGAATGTTTGGGCTGTGGTATGACAAGAGCCATTATGCACTTGCATCATTTTGATTTTAAAAATGCTGCTTTTTACAATAAAGGTAGTTTTTTGACATACATTGTACTGATTTACGTATGGGGCTTATGGACAAAAAAGGCTGCGACTTCCTTGAGTTTTTATCTATTTAAAAATGCAAAATAAAAAAATCCGTTTTTAGCATGGTGCTGAAAACGGATTTTTTATTTATTTCTATCGCAAAAGCGTTATTTCCGATGTATCATTTTTCACACTTGTTCCTCCACATTTGATTTCATATTTCAAAATATAAACATCGGTTGAAGCAGGTTTCTTGTTCCATTCTCCATCCCATGTCGGATCCTCAGAGGTTTCCTCTTTTACAATTTCGCCCCAACGATTAAAAATGACTATAGAAATCGTAATACCGAATTTGGGTACATTTACAAAGCTAAATACTTTATTGATCTCCACATCTCCATCAGGTGTAAAAACCAAAACTGGCCTTATATTGTCAATTCCACAATTCGGTACTATTTGTATATTGGCTGCTGCTGCACCTTGACACTGATTACTTGTTTTTGCAAAAACCGTATAAGTAGTATCTTTCGTAGGCGTTACTTTCGGATTCGGACAATCTGTACAACTCAAACCCGTACTTGGTATCCAAAGATAAGAGCTAAATCCTGTCGGAGCTTGTAGCGTAACTTCTTCTCCTAGTACCACTTTAACTAGATTTATCTTGATTTGTGGCGTGTCTAACACGGTTAATAGCAGTGTCAAAATACTATCACAATTTGCTCCAATTTTATATTTCACATCATAAGTACCTGATTTTGAGTAAGTTACATTATTTAAAACAATCTTTTTGCCTTGACAAATCGTATCTTTTTTAGTACCACTTCCACCGCCAACTTTTACCAAGATACTATCTGTTCCTTTGCAAAAATTCGCATCTGTTATGGTAACTTTGTACAA
>JANMGN010000856.1:0-4458 GCA_031374645.1 Chitinophagales bacterium
TACTTCTTGACCTTGTAATAACAATTGGCTCGGGCTTGCGCTTACTGTAATTTTAGCAATTGTACCAGCAGTTACGTTTACGGTAGTTGATACTTTGCAATCTCCTTTTTTAGTAGTAGCTGTTACGGTATATTTACCTGGGATATTTACCGCAGTATCTCCTTTTATTGAAGGTGTCCATACAATATCGTTATTATAGTTTCCTTTGTCCGCAATAGTAACTTTACCATCTTTATTAGAGCAAATATTGGTAACTGTAGCACTTATAGAAGCATCTACTTGTTTAATAACAACCGATCCTAAACCCTTACACAATCCAATATTTCCAGTAACTGTATATGTTCCTAAAGCAGTAGCTACTGGTTTTGTAATATCTAAAGCTGGTGACCAAACGATATTGGTTAAGCCTGGTGTTGTAACGATTAATGGTACATTTACAGCAAATCCTTGACAAATATCTTTTACTGGCAAAATTGTAATTGTTTCTATTGCATCACTTGTTGGAACATTAACTTTTCCCATAACTTTACATTTACCAAATTTTGTAGCTTCTACAAAATAAGTGCCTGCTGTGCTGGTTGTTGGAGTAGCACAATTATTACAACTCAAGTTTGCACTTGGTGTCCATTGTAGGTTAGAGAATAAACTAGTATCTGCAATACTCAACTGAACTTTATCCAAATTACATAATTTTCCGTTTGTCGTAATATTCATAGTAGTATCTAACTCCGAAATAGTCACACTTGTTTTGGCATTACAACCACTTAAAATACCAGTTACTTGGTATGTACCTACTTTTGTTGCATTTGGTGTTGCACAATTATCACAACTCAAACCAGCACTTGGTGTCCATTTTATATTGGTTACACCTGCTGGAGTTAGCGTCAAAGGCACATTTACGGCTTGTCCTTGACATACGATTGCGCCCGCTACCACTAAAGGTTTATTTTTAGGGCTTATAGTTATGCTCGAAGTAGTTGGGCATTTTCCATCTACTTTTGCCGTTACGGTATAAGTTCCTATTTCTGCTATCGGATTTGGACAATCTTTACAGCTTAGTCCACTTGGTGGTTTCCATTCAAAAGAAGTATAATCTTTTGCGTTTTTGATATTCAATTGTACTTTCACACCTTCACATACTGCTGTATCTTTCAATCCTACAGGTTTAATCAAAGGAATGACTATCATTTTGAAAGTATCTTTGCGTACGCAAGCACCGTTTGTGATAGTACGGTAATAGTTATTGGTTTTTTTAGCAATAAGCAATAAGTTTACACTAGTCAAAGGAGAAATAGCAGAATTTACTGCATCTGTCCAAAGGAACGTTGCTTTCGGATATTGCGGTTTCAAGATTGAATTGGAGTATAATAGCACTGTATCGCCTTGACAATAAGGTTGTTCGGCTTTTATTGCTGCAAGTTGTAAATTATCTGGCAATGAATCTTTGATGACAAAAACAGAATCTTTTGCAATACAACCAGAGCCTGAAAATTGAGCATATACCCAACCCGTTTTCCAAACAAATGCTTTTGTACTGGTTTTGGTAGGTGCTTTTATAGCTGAACTCTTAGAAAACCACTCGAAATTATTAGCCGTAGCAGCCGAGCTTGTCGTAGCATTTAAAACCAAAGAATCTCCCTTGCAAATACGTACGGTGTCTGCGCCTTGTATCGTTACCTCATTTTCGATAACTTTTACTGTTATAGTGTCTTTTGCTACGCAACTTCCATCTTCGCTTGTTCCTGTCAAAATGTACTGTGTTGTTTTTTTAGGTTTTGCAAAAGCATTGGTCTTATTCGGATTATCTAAACCTGTTGCTGGCGACCACTCAAAAGTAGAATTACCAAAACTTTGTGTCGCTAATAAAATTGGATAACCTTGACAAACAGTGGTGTCAGGAAAAACAAATGGCATATTGATTGGAAAAACATTAGTTTCAATCGTATCGCTAACTGTACAGCCTCCTGCTTCCGCAGTTACATATATAGGAAATGAAAAATTTGCTTTAATATTTACGATTGGTGCGGTTGAGTTGCCGAATTGGATAAACTGTGGTCCCCATTGCAAATTTTTATTATCCACATTGTTTTCAGCTTGTAATTTTATGGTTTCGCCTTCGCAAACATCAGTAGCGGTCAATGCTTTAATTTTTACACTTGGGTCAAACACTTCTACCCATGTAGAATCTTTTCCTACACAAAGACCTACCTGACCAGTCACATAGATTTTTTGACTTTGTGTAGGCTTTATAATTGGGTCAGGAATTTGTGCATTATTAAAGATAGAAGCTGGCGACCAAGTATAAAAAGTTGCACCTTCTGCATAGATTTGTTTACCATCGCCTGTTTTACATACTTTCACGGTATCTGCTCCTAACTCAATTTTTATATCCAATTGGTCGTGAATTTGAATTGTCTTGGTAACCAAATCAACACTTCCGCAGCCAAAATCACGAGAAAGCGTAATCGTAATCGTTTCTATTCCTTCTACTGTATTATCAGCGGTTGGGATAATTGGAAAAGAAAGCTCTGTTGTACCAGCAGGGAAAACAATTGCATTCGGCATTGCCAACGTATAATCTAAACCGTTGGCAGCTGTACCACCAATTTTTACAGCATAAGTTGTGTTCTGAGCCAATGCTTTGTAAAGATTAACTTTTATTTTATCATTTACACCAGTACATTTCTCTACGATATAATCTATTTTATTTGGTGTATTCAATGTTATTTCTGGCGCAGCACCTTTGATGTCTGAAACAAAAACACCCGAGTCATAAGCAGAGTCGCCACGGTCAGCAATTGCCATTTTGAGTTTGTAGGTCTTACAAGGGGTAACTGTTGAGCGTGCAGTCAAACTTTTTTTTACACCAAATTTGTCAGAAGTCAAACCATCATAATTGATACTTTTGCTATTGATATTATCTCTATAAAATTGCCAATTCACACTTTTATTCAAACTGTTAATTTCCACAGGGTTTGTCGTTCCTGGTATAATCGCCATATTTTTCTTTGTTCCCAAAGCAACATCGCCTACTATACCTGGGCCAGAAATCAAAAAGGCAAAAATATCATTGAAACCGCCGCCATTACTTGTACCGACGAATTCTGGATATTCTTCTGAACCAAAGACATATTCAAAATTTATTTCATCTGTACTTGCAAAAACATCAAACTGTACCACACAAGCGTCATTTGATTTTTGTGTAGAAAGTTTATCCAAATCACTATCGCCTAATGTACCAATTGCAGTAGTTGCATTGTTACCAAATCCAAGATTAGGTTTTCCAGCATCTTTTGCAAGACCTGTCGCTAAAATCAAGCCTTTTTCAAGACCTAATCCTGAGTTTACGCCAGTAAAAGTAGCATAAGCACCTTTATCACATATAATAGTATCTAATTTTACCAAAGTTCCGTTAGCCGAAACACTTTCTATGATGTCTTTTTCTGTTGTATTTTTATTGATTACAATTGGTTTTTCTACTACACATTCATCAGGACTGCATTGCCAAGTTGCCTCGAAGCCTTCAAAAGTAACATCTCCATCAGATTTGAACGAAATGGTCATTGTTCCGCTTTTTGCCGAGACAGAGTACGCTACACCACCGCCATTTGTACCTACACTTTGCGCACCACTTATAGTTGCAATGAGTGGCGAAGAAGTATTTGGGCCATCGTAAATTTTTATTTCATCACCCGCTAAATCTACATTATAATAGGTAAAATCAAGTTTAATACATTTATGCGGATCGGAAGGCGCAATTTTGAAAACGAAATTTTCATTTGCTTTGTAGTTTCCTGTCGGTCCACCAGAATCGTATAAAATACCAGCACAAGCGGAGGTTGAAACTTGGTCTATCGTAAGACTTTTTATTTCTGTTACACAAACTTTAAAATCGCCTTGCGCACCCGAATCGGAAACTCGAATGTAGTAGATTTCGCCTTGCGTAAGACCGTATAAGTTAAATGAGTATTCAGAAGCACTGATAGTCGGTGCATTAGCACAAATTTTCAACAAATTGTCTTTACCACAACTTCCTCTAAAGATTCCAACATTCGGACTTTTTATGCCATTTATACCTTCGCTTTTTATACTTATCGTATAATCGAAAATAGTATCGCTGGCGATAAACGAAAACCAAACATCTGCATCAACATTGCCATCATTTGGGCAAAAAGGGTTGTTGTTACTTCCAATATCTGTTTTTGTAGCATTTTTATTGGTATAAACAGTGTTTGTGCAAGATGGGGCTTTACCCAAATTCACGGCTGTTTGACATTCATTATTGGCAGGAGCTTGTGCTACCAAAATCAATGTAGAAAATGCGAAAAGAATAGTCAATAATTTTTTCATCTGAAAATAAACTATGCCATTTCTGGCAAAAAAGGTTAAAAAATAGCTAAAATCGTTGATTTATAGCAATAGATATATTTTTTCAAGCCGACGGCTTAAATTAAGAAC
>JANMGN010000857.1:0-3190 GCA_031374645.1 Chitinophagales bacterium
CCTGTAATCAAATCCTGTCGCAATCCTTATTTTAATGGAAGAAGCTCTCGAGAGCTATTTTTTGCGTAATGCCCTAAATGTCAAAGAGCTATAATCGAATTTTGAGCGATAAAAAAACAATTACAATGTAAAGAAAGAGAGAAAAATTGATATTATTCATTTTTTATAGTTAAATATTTGTTAAATACTTATAATAAATGGGAGTGGAAATACTCGGAGCGATAAAAAAAGGTGCTGATAATCAAGGAGTTATAGACAAAAATAGCATCAAATGATGTTTATTTATAATAATATAGGGGACTTGCGCAGCATTAAAAAAGAGTTTAAATTGCAGCATATTCAGACAATTACGCACAGCGATGTACATCGCAACCTTACATTAGGGTACACTTTGTATTAGTTCCAAAATTTGTGCCAACTTTTTTAAATCAAGTAATACTGACCAAAATTTACGCAGAAAAAACAATTTTTTAATTAATAAAATTTTTTTTTTATGCGTCCCTTAATAATACAATCCTTCGGCTCAAAACTTGCCGTAAAAGACGGGCTTTTTGAAGTGACCGTCATCGAAAACAACAAATACGAAAAGTATGAGTACGCCACGACCGAAATCCAAAGCATATGGATTCAGAATGGTTGCAGTATCACGACTGCCGCTATCACATTGGCGATGGAAGCCCAAATAGACCTTCAGTTGCTCAACGGCTTGGGTGTACCTATTGGGCGATGGATGCCTTCAAAACCGAATAGCATTGTCACTATTCAGCGTGCGCAACTGCAAGCGGCGAATACCAAAGAAGGTGTCGCCTACGTCAAAACATGGATAGCTGAAAAACTTGCCAATCAGAGCCAACTTTTAGAAAAGCGCAATGCACATCATCGCCGCCGAGAATCAACACAAATCAATGCTTATAGTCAGCAAATTTTGCAATGTAGAACAAAGATATTGGCATTAGAGGCTGCTGCGGTACACGAAATTGCGCCTACGCTGCGTGGTTTGGAAGGTGCAGCTGGTCGTGCCTATTTTCAGGGTTTGTCCTTGCTGTTGCCTGAGCGTTATCAGTTTGAGTTGCGCAACCGTTTCCCTGCAACAGATGCTTTTAATAGTGCTTTGAATTATGCTTATGCGATACTCTATACCAAGGTAGAGGCAGCACTGCACAAAGCAGGACTAAATCCTTATGCAGGACTGATGCACGCTGACGGCTCGCTTCAGCTCAGTATGGTCTATGATTTTGTAGAGCCTTTTCGAGTGATGGTAGAAGAGCCAATTTTAAATCTTTTTATTGCCAAAACAATGAATCAAGCGCATTTTGAGCAAAGCGAAGGAGAGAAACTATGGTTAGCCAAAAGTGGTAAATCGCTGATAATTAATACTTTACAGCATTTTTTTAAAGAAAAAGAGATTGTAGTAGAAACATTAAATTATCAGAGAGAGCAGCTTATTTTGCGCTGTGCGCATAGGTTTGCACAGTCACTTTTGGCTACTCAAAAACTAAATTTGCTCGAAGTACAGCAAAATTAGATGTAAATCATCACGGACTGAAGTCTGTGTTACCTGTAATAAAAAAGGCTCATATTGGGTTTCAAGTTATTATTAACAATACTACGACCAAACAGAGTTTGGTCGCTACAATTTATTGTAAAAATACAATTTTATTTGCTTTTCTGTACCAAAATTTCTGAAAAAATAGTATTTTATAGTACAAATTGTACTTGTCAAACTCTGTTTGGCACAGCAACTTGAAATCCATTATGAGCCATAAAAAAATTATATTATGCGATATTTGATTTGTTATGACATCAGCGACGATAAGCAAAGAACTCGTATCGCAAAACGCCTCAGACAATTGGGAATGAAGCGTTTGCAAAAATCTGTTTTCATTGGTACGCTCAAAAAAAAGTATCACAACGAATTTTTTACCAATTTTTTATCAATTATTGATGTAAAAAAAGATAGTTTTTGTATGATTCCCTTGAACCTTGATGTTAGCGAACGGATTTTACAATTCGGACAAAAAACCAATTTGGAGTATCTACTTTCGGTGAGTGTTGAGCCTGTTTTTCACTAAAAAAATAAAAAAAATGTACAGCTATTATAATCCTTCGAGCAAACGCACAGCGTTTGAACTTGCCGACATCGGCATACAATTCTGTAAGCTCCGCAAGTGCAAAGCATTTGCAGCAAGTCTGAATGTTACTAAAGAAGCACTCGTAGCGTGTTTAAAATCAGCGACTTACAAAACCTTTTCTATCCCGAAAGCGGCTGGTGGCGAGCGCATGATAGAAACACCTGACGAAACGCTGAAAGCTGTACAGCGCAGTTTGCAAGACCTTTTGCAAGCGGTTTATTATCATATTCGTCCAAAGGGAGTGCATGGTGGCATAGTCGCTGCATCTGATGAAGAAAGACCTCGCAATATTTTGAGCAATGCTCGGGCGCACGCTGGCAAAAAATTCTTTTTGCACTTGGATTTGAAAAACTTTTTCCATGCCATCAGCGAGGAAAAAGTCAGGACATTGTTTGAAAGTCAGGCGTTTAATTTTCCTAAAAAATTAGTTGATTTAGTCTGTAAAACAGTCTGTTATCGAGGACGGTTGCCAATGGGAACTTCTACAAGTGGTATTGTAGCAAACCTTTGTTTGTTGAATCTTGATGCAGCTTTGCAGCGCATCGCTACGCAGCAGCGCATTACTTATACCCGTTTTATTGACGACTTGACTTTTTCTTGCAAGACAAAGATGTCTAACAAAGTGATGGAGGATATTTGCAACTTAATAGAAGCGGAAGGGTTGGTCATAAATGAAGAGAAAATTAAGATTACGACACTTGATGAGCAGCCCGAGATTACGGGCTTGATATTAGTGGGAAATCAAGTAGATATAAAGGACAGTTATCTCAAACAACTCGAAGAAGACTTGAAATTGTATCAGAAAATAATGAAAAATAGTCAGCACCACATTAAGATTTTTACGCCACAAGTGATGCAGCATTTTAAGCGACACATACAAGGGCAATTGAATTTTGTTCGCTACATCAAAGGCAAAAATGACTTGGCGTACTTGCGAATGATGAAACGGATAAAAAAAGTAGGGAATTAATGATGAATGATAATTAATAATGAAAAATTAATAATGAATAATAAATACTTTAATAGAATAAATGTAAATAATTAGCATTTATTTCTTA
>JANMGN010000017.1:0-3868 GCA_031374645.1 Chitinophagales bacterium
TTTTTTAAGTATTATTTGTAATAATATTGCAATAATATATTTAAAGCGTAGTTATAGCTAATGTTATTTTTACAAAAGCGTGACATTGTTATTTGATTTTATAAGCGATAATATGAATATAAAAAAAAACTATATTTTTAATATTTAAAATAAATTATACTAAAAAATGATTTAATAGTATCTTTGCAGCCATGAAAGAAAAAGTCATTATCCTTGATTTTGGTTCGCAATTCACACAGTTGATTGCCCGAAGAGTTCGTGAGTTAAATATCTACTCCGAAATCGTTCCTTACAACAAAATTCCTACGATTGACGACTCCGTCAAGGCGGTTATCCTCTCAGGAAGCCCTTTTTCTACGATGGAAGAAGATGCGCTTCAAATTAATTTAGATGATATAGTTGGTAAAAAACCTTTGCTTGGCGTTTGTTACGGAGCGCAATATATTGCAAAATATTATGGCGGTAGGGTAGAACGTTCGCAAAAAAGAGAATACGGAAAAGCTAATTTGTGTGACATTCGTACAGAGCCTTTTCTGAAAAATATTCGACCAAATTCGCAAGTTTGGATGTCGCATGGCGATACCATAAAGGAAATACCAGTAGATTTTGAAGTTTTGGCAAGTACAGAGAATATTCCTGTGGCAGCTTTTAAGGCAAAAAATGACCGTTTTACAGCACCTGTTTATGCGGTTCAGTTTCACCCTGAGGTTACACACTCTTTGGAAGGCTCTACGATTTTGAGCAATTTTTTAATAGAAATTGCTGGCTGTTCTTGTGATTATTCGCCTGACGCTTTTGTGGAAGAAACAATTTTGAAATTGCAGCAGCAAATTGGCGACGAAAAAGTCTTGATGGCGCTTTCAGGAGGTGTAGATTCTACGGTCGGAGCGATGCTTTTGCATAAGGCTATTGGCAAAAATCTGGTTTGTTTTTTTGTGGATAATGGGCTTTTGAGAAAAAATGAATACGACGAAGTTTTAGATTCTTATAAAGGTTTGGGTTTAAATATCTTTGGTGTAGATGCCAAAAAACGTTTTTATGATGAACTCGCAGGCGCAAGCGAACCCGAAGCAAAACGAAAGGTTATTGGACGTGTTTTTATAGAAGTTTTTGAAGAAGAATCATCAAAATTAACGGATATTCAGTGGCTCGGACAAGGGACAATTTACCCTGATGTGATAGAATCTATCTCGGTGCATGGGCCTTCGGTTACGATAAAATCGCACCACAATGTAGGTGGTTTGCCCGATAAATTGAAGTTGAAAATAGTAGAGCCATTGCGTATGCTTTTTAAAGATGAAGTCCGAAAAGTAGGTAAAGCAATTGGTGTTCCAGACCATATTTTAAAAAGACATCCGTTTCCAGGACCAGGTTTGGGCATCAGAATTTTAGGGGAAGTTACGCCCGAAAAAGTAGCGATTTTGCAAGAGGCAGACGCTATTTATATCAATTTGATGAAAAAACATGGCATTTACGATGAAGTTTGGCAAGCAGGAGCAATTCTTTTGCCTGTACAATCCGTAGGCGTTATGGGCGATGAGCGTACGTATGAAAAAACACTTGCCCTTCGAGCCGTCACTTCTACCGATGGTATGACTGCCGAATGGTCACGTTTACCTTACGATTTTTTAGCCGAAGTATCGAGCGAAATTATCAATAATGTAAAGGGAATTAATCGTGTCGTATATGATATTTCGACAAAACCTCCTGCGACAATTGAATGGGAGTGATAATTAATAACGAATAATTAATAATTAAAAATAAGAGGTAATGATTTTATTAGACGGAAAAAAATTGTCAGAAACTATCAAAGAAGAAATCGCTCAGGAAGTAGTCGGAATCAAGGCAAATGCAGGAAAAACACCACATTTAGCAGCTGTTTTGATAGGTGATAATCCTGCAAGTGAGGCGTATGTACGTAGCAAAGTACGCTCTTGTGAGCAAGTTGGTTTCAAATCTACGCTCATTCGTCGGGAGGCGAGTATCAGCGAAGCAGAGCTTTTGGCTATCGTAAAAGACCTCAACGAAGATGCTGATATTGATGGATTTATTGTGCAATTGCCACTTCCAAAACATATAAACGAAGACAATATCAATCTGGCAATCGCTGCTAAAAAAGATGTCGATGGTTTTCATCCGATAAATGCTGGACGTATGGCGCAAGGATTGCCTTCGTATTTGCCCGCTACACCTTACGGAATTATTTTGATGTTGGAAAGGTACGGAATAGATACGGCAGGAAAAAATTGTGTGGTCGTCGGGCGAAGTAATATCGTAGGTACGCCGATTTCGATTTTGATGTCGAGAAAAGGAAAAGATGCTACGGTTACGCTCACGCACAGTCGCACGAAAAATCTTGCCGAAGAGGTTTTTAGAGCAGATATTATCATCGCAGCCATCGGAATTCCAAATTTTATCAAAGCTGAAATGGTCAAAGAAGGCGCAATTGTGATAGATGTTGGTATAAATAGAATAGAAGATGCGAGTGCAAAAAATGGTTCACGATTGGTAGGAGATGTTGATTTTCAAGTAGTTGCGCCAAAATGTAGCTACATAACGCCTGTTCCAGGTGGCGTAGGACTGATGACGGTCACTTCACTTTTGTTAAATACTTTGAAAGCGAGTAAAGGAGAAGTTTTTGGAAAATAAAAATAAAAAGTAAACATGAAAGTTTATACAGATTTAACACAACTGCCTGATTTCCAAGGTAGTGTGATTACAATTGGCTCATTTGATGGTGTGCATAGCGGACATCAGAAAATATTGCAACAGCTCAATACTTTGGCGAAAGAGGTAAAAGGCGAGAGTATTGTGATTACATTTCATCCGCATCCGAGGTTTGTGGTAAAAGGGAAAAATGACAAGCTGAAACTTTTGACAACCATAAAAGAGAAAACGGATTTATTAGAAAAAAATGGTGTACAAAATTTAGTGATTGTTCCTTTTTCAGAAGCGTTTTCTAATCAATCTCCTGAGGATTATATCGAGGATTTTTTGATTAAATATTTTAAGCCAAAATACATCGTGATAGGTTACGATCATCGTTTTGGAAAAGATAGAAAAGGAGATATTTCGCTTTTGAAAAAATTTGAAACTAAAAATAATTTTAAGGTTGTAGAAATAGCAAAACAAACTATAGAGGATATAGCTATTAGTTCTTCTAAAATACGTATTGCGCTGGAAAACAAGGATATACAAACGGTCAATCGGCTTTTAGGCTATCAATTTGTGTTGAATGGTAGGGTAGTACAAGGTCAAAAAATTGGTAGAACTATCGGCTATCCTACTGCAAATGTTGATGTAGAAGATACAGATAAACAAATTCCCCCTTTTGGAATTTATGCCGTTTGGGTTTTTTCTAATGGCAAAAAACACGGTGGAATGTTGTACATAGGCGACCGACCAACTATCGAAAACCAAACAAATACCGTTATAGAAGTGAATATTTTTGATTTTAAAGAAAATATTTATGATGAATATTTGTGGATAGAATTTGTAGATTTTGTGCGAAATGATAAAAAATTTGATGGACTTGATGCACTAAAAAGTGCGCTTATGCGAGATAAGTTGAGAACTTTGTATTTACTCTATCCGCCAAGTTGATAAACAGCTCTATCTCGACCGTCCTCAGAAGGGAAGGATAAATAAGGTAAGACTTTGAATATTAAAAAAATAAATTCCATCATTTTATAAAAAATTGACTTAACTTTGCAAATATTAATATTTTTATTTAATAAAAAAAGCATAACACATTGATAATGAATAAATTAAACTTGAAGTTTGGAATAATAATTACATTGATAATCGTTGCGGCGATACTTCGTATTTTACCGCATTTGCCAAACGTAACACCTTTAGCAGCCATAGG
>JANMGN010000050.1:0-4390 GCA_031374645.1 Chitinophagales bacterium
CTTTTTAACTGGATGAACGAACATACCATGTTGCAAAACGCATCTAAAATTAGAGCAACTAATGCCTTATTTGTACATATCTTTGGCGCAATTGCTGTTTGTTTATTTAAAATCATGGGGTTTTAACCCAATATTCGCATATTTATGATAAAATCAGAATTTTATTTTCAATTTACAACATATACCTTTTTTATAATTTAAAAATACGTTCTTAATTTTACAAAAAATCCGCAACACACAAAAGTGTTGCGGATTTTTTGGGGAATATCCTTAAAAAAAATAAAATTATTTAGGGCCCATAAAAGTCGAAGCATCAAAAGACAAATGACGCTTATTAATTTTAGCTTTTTTGAATACTTGCCTTAATATTACGTTGTCCTTTTTCATACTTTCGCCATCGCCTGGGTCATAATCATTTTTGATTAGTAAATCAGCATAGACATCAGATTTGTCCAAATCATCTAAGTAGTAATACAAAGTCGCCAAATTATAATAAGAAGAATAACGCAATTTTTTATCTGCTTTTTCATCAGCTTTATAACGAGTTGCCAAACGCTCAAAATAACCAATAAAAGGCATCATAATTTCTTTGAACTCGCTTGAAGTCATGTTTACGTTGTACATTGGCATTTTTTCTTTCATAAACTTAGCACAAATCTGCATAGAATCTTGCTCAGGATGTTTTTTGCTATCCATTATCCAAAAATGACTGTTCACACTTACCTTCAAAAGACCCCATTTAACAGTCATATCTCTACTCAATTGCCCTGTATATTTATCAACAAGTTCGTTTACAAATCTATCTCGAAAAGCAGCGTTATTATCGTTTTTATAGTTAGAAGCTGCCGCATAGGTAGAAAAAGTGCTCGACGTAAAAGTACCCGACGGTTTGAAATACGAGCTAGGCGGATGCGTTTTACCATTGTAATCCGTAATTTTGTGACTTGCTCCCATACTATACTGATAAGCTACCGTGTAAGAATAAGTAGTCGTAACCTTACCCGCTTTATCTTTACTTTCAGATTTAGCTTCTTTGATTTCAGATTTGTCAATAATCAAATTATCAAAGCTAATTTCTATCGAAAGGTGTGCTTTAACATCATTTTCTAATTTATTCCAACCACCAATATTGACTCTCTCTTCAATAGAATTAGGAAAAATACCAGTATTACCTATTCTTTTCGACTTGACATTAAAAGTTTTGTAATCCTCAGGGAAAGGCTCAGTCGGCAACTGATACATGCCACCCAAACTGAAACTATACCTATCCAAATCTACTTTTTGAGCAAAAAGATAGTCTGATGTTGCTGCTATAATTACGATAGCCAATAAAAATACTTTTTTCATAAAATTTTTGTTTCGTTAAAAATTGGTTCTAAATAAACACAAAAGTAGTAATTAATCTATATTTTTAAATAAAAATATCAGAATAACTTTAAAAAATAAACCAAAAATCGACTTTATTACACTTCATTTTACAGAAAAGACCTTATCTTTGCCTTATGGATATTACAAAAATATTGATATTTGAAGACAATCACAATCTTCGAGAAACAATTCGTACTTTATTAAGCAGCGAACCTGATTTTGTCGTTTGTGGTGACTACGAGCATTGTATGAACGCTGAAAATTTGACCCAAAAACTACAACCAGATGTTGTTTTGATGGATATTGATATGCCAGGTATGACGGGTATTGAAGGTATTTTGTTGGTCAAAAAGGCAAAACCAAATACAGAAATCATTATGCACACTGTTTTTGAAGAAGATAATCGACTTTTTTCTGCTTTTTGCAATGGCGCAAGTGGTTATTTACTAAAAAAACACGCACCATCAGAATTGGTCAATGCTATTCGGGAAGTGAAAAATGGTGGCGCACCTATGTCAGTCGGAATAGCCAAAAGAGTATTGGCTTCGTTCAAAAAATCTTCTCCTGACACCTTTGACTTATCTATCCGAGAACTTGAAATATTGACTTGGCTAACCAAAGGTCATAGTTACAAAATGATTGCTGCGGAGTGTTTTATTTCTAACGAAACCGTAAAATCGCACTTGAAGCATATTTATGTCAAATTACAAGTAAATTGTGCTACCGAAGCCGTTGCGAAAGCATTAAAAACTGGAATCATAGTATAAAAAAATCATGTGCTTACTCCTACTCTATCGGCAGTTCTATCAAAACATTTAAGCCATTTTTATTTTCAAATAAGGTTTTTCCGTGCCATTTCGCTATTCTTTGATGAATGTTGCATATTCCGTTGCCACTTCGTTTAGGAGCATTTTCTGATAAACCTTTTCCATTATCTTTTACTTCAAAGTGTAAAATATTTTTTTTGACAAAAAGTTTGATACTCACTTCGCTTGCCTCAGCGTGTTTTAGTATATTCGTCAAAATTTCTTTGAAAACCAAAAGCAAATCACGCCTTTTTTCAGGAATTAACATAATATTTTCATCAATTCCTATACTTTCCAAAGAAAGTTTAATGTTTTGACTTTCGAGTGTTTCGATGGCAGTTTGTTGAATCCTCAAAAAAATACTATCTAATTTATCATTTTCGGGATTGACCCTCCACACAATGTTGTGAATCGCATCGTTGGTTACTTTTGCTTCATTAGCAATTTTTTGAAAAAGAGATTGCGCATTAGCGACCGTTCCCGACCTTTGCCCGATAACGCCCAGCATTTCGATATTGGTCAAGGTCGAGCCAACTTCGTCGTGCAAATCTGCCGCTATATTATTTCTAAGTTCATGTATTTTCAATTGATTTACAATGAGTTGTGTCTTTCTTTTCAATTTATTTTGACGAAAAAATAAAAAAGCGATTATACTCAAAAGGAGCAAAAAGGAGAATGTGGTAAGGAGCAAAACCCGTTGGTTTTCCAAATTCAAACTCAATCCTTGTACTTTTGTTTCGTAATGTTCCGACTGAGATTTAAGCTCAATAGCTCTTATTTTTTGTTCATTTTCGATATTGATAATCGTGTCACGAGCCGTTACGGAGCGTTGATACATACGAAGTGCCGCTTCGTGTTTACCTTGTTTTTGCAACAGATTAGCGTAGTCCGAGGCTATCGAGTGAAAAATTCCTAAGTGCAATTTACTTGATAATTCAACAGCATCTTTATAATATTTATCAGCCTCTTTGTAGCGCCCTACTCTTACCAAATTATTAGCCAAACTACCTGACGAAGAAGCAATATGATCACTAAAACCTTCTTGTTTAGCAATTTCGACTGCTTTTTTTAGATAAGGAATAGCTTTTAAAGGCTGATTTAATCCTACCAATGCTGTACCAAGATAGCCCAAATTACTACCCAAATCGCCTTTTTTTCCAATAGATTGAAGTAACTCGATGTTTTTTTCAAAATAAGGAATTGCCAAATCATACTCACTTTTTGAGTTATGAATAAAACCTAAACCTGTATTAGCAAAAGTAGAGTAACGGATACTATGTGTCTGTTTGCACAACTCAAATTGTCGCAAACAATATTTTTTTCCTGTTTCAAAATCCTCTGTATCCATCGCTATGATTTCGAGTGCTGCATACGCCTGATTTTGATGAATAGGATACTTATCACCTATCATCATCAAATATTTTTCTGCTTCTTTTTGGTAAAATGTAGCATGAGGCATATCGCCACTTATACTATAAAAAAAAGACAATTGTGCAGCAGTTTTCGCTATCAATCCTTGATGTCCGCAATGTAAAGCGGTTTGGTAAGCAACCTGGGCAAAAGGAATTTTATTGTCGATATGTTCCAAAAAATCAGCATTTTCAGAAAGATAATACTGTGCCTCAGCAAGAATACTATCTTTTTCATTTTGAAACTCATCGACAACTTGCCATAGCAAACTATTGGCTTCTTCATACTTATACAAACCAATTTTTTGGCGAGCTATTAGTATTTTAGACGAAGCAATCCAATATTTATTTTGGAGCTTTTGAGCGTCTTCCAGTGCTTTTTTAGCGAAAGACAAACCTTTTTCATCATCTCTAAAATTCCAATATTGCGTCAAATTTACATTCGCAACATATTGTTTTTCGGGCGAAAAACCGTCCAAATTCTTACTCAATACCACAAGATATTCAGTGTTATCAACGGATTGTGCAGTTACTCCAATTTTTCCAAAAAGAAAAATGGAGAAGATTAAAATTTTAGTTCTCATTCAAAGTATGTTTAGTTTCCTTCACAAAGATACTCTTAAAATATCAAACTTCAAAAGAAAAAAACAAAATATCATACCGAAATATCTCCTATTTTCGGTATTGCGAGATTTGTTTTCAGTACATAACTTTGCGGCACTTAGAATACTATCATTTATAAGATAGTCATTTATAAAACCTATTTTTTTACTAAAAAACTAAAAAAAATGAAACTAAATTACTCAC
>JANMGN010000141.1:0-13981 GCA_031374645.1 Chitinophagales bacterium
TCCCTAAATCCCTCCGAAGGAGGGACTTCTAACGTAGAAAGTCAAGCATTTTTTAGTAATTTGGCTAAAAATCAAGAGTTAAAATCAGCACTTTTGGAAGAAACGCCTTGGGTAATGCAATCTTGTAACGAAGAACAGCAAAAGAAAAATATCGCTTTGCTGTTTGATATGAACAGAATGAGCGATGAACTTTCTCGTGCTGTGGATAAAATTTCGGAACGACAAGCTCCAAGTGGCGGCTTTGCGTGGTTTCCTGGCGGACGTGAAAATTGGTACATTACACAGTATTTGGTAGAAGGTTTTGGACATTTAGAAAAGCTAAACGTGAAGCGAGAAGGCAACCAAAAAATCGTTGCTTTATTGCCAAAAGCGATACAATACATTGATAATCAGATGCTTGACGAATATAAAAAATTACTTTTTGAAGTAAAAGAAAAACGTGCCAAGTTAGAAGACAATCATTTGGGCGGTATGCAAATTCATTACTTATATACTCGTTCGTTTTTTAAAAAGGAAAAAATGAGCGACGAAATAAAAGGCGCATATCAATATTATATGGCTCAGGCGGAAAAATATTGGCTGAACTCAGGTATTTATTATGAAGGAATGATTGCGCTCGCATTGACACGTGAAAAGAGAAATGAAACGCCTCAAAAAATCGTTAAATCATTGAAAGAGAGGAGTTTAAATAATGCAGAACTGGGAATGTATTGGAAAAATCAAGGTGGTTATTATTGGTATCAAATGCCAATAGAAACACAGGCTTTGATGATAGAAGTGTTTAGTGAAGTGGTAAAAGACGATAAATCCGTAGAAGATTTGAAAACTTGGCTATTGAAAAATAAGCAAACCAATGCTTGGAAAACGACAAAAGCAACCGCATCTGCTGTTTATGCCTTGCTTATGAATGGTCAAAATTGGGTAGCAGAAGACAAAAAAGTGAAAATAACTATCGGAAATCAACCTTTGGATTTGACCAAAATTCCTCAAGAAGAAGGCTCTGGCTATTTCAAAACAAGTTTTTTTGAAAACGGAAAATCAAAAGTTGATGATGTACTTTCGCTCGGAAAAATAAAAGTTGAAAACCCAAACAGAGTACCCGTTTGGGGCGCAGCTTACTGGCAATATTTTGAGAATTTGGATAAAATAAAAGGTTTTGAAGAAACACCTTTGACCTTGAAAAAACAACTTTTCAGAGAGGAAAATAGCGATAAAGGTTTGATAATGAAACCATTAGAAGAAAAAATAAAACTAAATCCTGGCGATAAACTCAAAGTTCGCATTGAGTTGCGAGTAGATAGAGATATGGAATATGTCCACATGAAAGATGCTCGTGCGGCTGGTTTTGAGCCAACAAATGTACTCAGTCAGTACAAATATCAAAGCGGTTTGGGCTACTATGAAAGCACTCGTGACGCTGCTACAAATTTCTTTTTTGACTATTTACCGAAGGGAACTTATGTTTTTGAATACCCTTTGGTCATCAATCACAAAGGCGATTTTTCAAACGGCATTACCACTATTCAATGTATGTATGCACCCGAGTTTTCAAGTCATAGTGCAGGCGTGAGAGTGAAAGTTGGAGAGTAAAAAAGTAAGTATTATGCCCATGAGGTTTTCAAGACTTCATGGGCATATAAAAAAAGGCTAAATGATAGCCAAACTTTGTATAATAAGGTTATTTTAATAATATTACCATTAAGATGATTATACAAAAAATAAAAGAAATTATCTATTAATTGAAATAGATAACTAATTAATATTCAAATACTTATGTTTTTTGAAAAATTAAAAAAATATCAATTTTGAAAAGCAGTGTCTAAAATAAAGGGCGTTTTAATGGCAAAAAGTTCGAGGAAAGCATATTATTTGTTGTCATGGTATCAAAAACGCCCTTTGTTTATATTTCTATTTTTATTGAAAAATAAAAAACTTTTACCTTACTTTACAAACACCTATTAATCAGCCTATTAATATTCCTTTTAGTAGATAATTTAAAAAAAAATCATGAAAAAAAGCATCGTTTTTATTCTTCTGTTAAATCATATTGGCGTTTTTGCACAAAAAAATACTTTATTTGATGACAAAAAAGTGCCTTCTATTTTTATAACAATAGCGGCAGATTCTTTGAAAATATTGCTGGCGGCTGGCAATGAAGAATCTAATCATTATTTTCCTGCAATTTTCGTTTTTGACGATGGGATAAAAAAAGATACGGTGCAAAAAGTTGGTTTTCGTTTGCGGGGCAATACTTCTCGTTTTTCTAAGAAAAAATCGTTTAAAGTCAGTTTTAACGAATTTGAAAAAGGCGGAAAATACCAAGACGTAAAAAAACTCAATCTCAATGGGCAGCACAATGACCCAACGATAATACGTGAAAAATTGTTTTACGACACTTGGAAAAAGGCTGGAAATCCTGAGCGAAGAGTGAATTTTGTACGTCTTTATGTGAACAAAGAGTACAAAGGCGCATACACAAACATCGAAGAAATCGATACAGATTGGCTCAAACGTACCTATGGCGAGAGTAAGGGGAATTTGTACAAATGCACCTATCCTGCGGATTTGGCGTATATCAATGATGACCAAAATAGCTACAAAAAAATACAAAATAATCCGACGACACGTGCTTACGATTTGACTACAAATGAAACCGCAGACGATTACAGCGACCTTATAAATTTGTGTAAACAACTCAATCAACCTATTGATAATCAGTTTACTACAAATATAGAAAAAATATTAAATGTAGAAAGTGTTATTAAATCTTTTGCTTTAGATGTGGCGATGGGAAACTGGGACGATTACGCTTACAACAAAAATAATTACTTTTTATATCAAAATCAGCAAACGAAAAAATTTGAGTTTATTACCTACGATACAGACAATTGTGCGGGTATAAACTGGATTAATGGCAAAGATTGGGCAACATTAAATTGTTACAAATGGCTTCCGACAACTGGTAATGAAAAACGTCCGCTAATTTCAAAACTACTCGAAGTACCTGCTTACAAAAACAAATACTCCGATTATCTTTTTCAAATCACAAAAAATATTACCAATCCTGACACTATTTTTACTCGTATAGATGTTTTAAAAAATATTATAGAAGCTGCTGCACTCGCAGATACGTATAAAAAACTGGATTACGGCTATACAAATTCAAGCTGGGAAAGTGGTTTTACAAAGAAAATTGACAATCATTCGCCTTATGGCGTGAAACCTTTTTTTACAAAAAGATATACTTCTACGATAGGTCAAGTTGTTGTAAAAACAGTTGATAATCAAGGACTTACAGCTATTTCATTTTATCCAAATCCTGCTTCACAATTGCTTTATTTAGATATTAATGATGAAAATGCTAATACAAAAGGACAGGTTTTAGATTTTTCAGGAAAAGTAATTATGTCTTTTGATACCAATGAAAAAACCTTAGACATCAGCAATTTGGAAAACGGAATGTACTTTTTAAAAATAGGAAACTGGACTGGAAAATTTGTGAAAATGTAGCATATTATTCAAACGTCGTTGTGATTAAAATCACAACGACGTTTGAAAACTTAAAAACGGGTCTAAAAACTTATCGGGTTTGCAAAAAAACGACCCGTTTAAATTCCGAAATCGCCAAAATTATGGATGAACCCAAAAATAAACTAAATTTTTTAAGTTTTATACGCCATTCTAAGCTAATATTAGCTTTTCACTAAGGGAATTTGTTACAAGTTCACTAACCACTCTTTGTGCTTTTTCGTTACCAGTATATTGATAAATTAAATGATTATCTTGTACTTTTACGATGGTATTTTCTTTTTCAAAAATATCAAAATCAAAGCTGATTGGAAGCACCAAATAGCGTACTTTTTGGTGATTTAGACCCAAGCTATCCAGCAAGGGATATTTTGTAAATCGGTCAGCTTCTTCTAAAAACAAGGTTTTAGGTTTTACTTTATAAAATGAATAATAATCTATTGCGATGAGCTCTTTTAAGATTTTATCTTCTGGATAAGCTGCTGATACATAGTTGTTTAGATTGTGGTAAACATCTACTAAGTCGTATTTATGGAACTCCTGCTGCTCGCCAAAATACGTTCCCAGACCTATTAAAAAGTCGAAAATACTGTAATTGGCAGTCACGTAACGCAGCGTATGTTGCGCTCTATTTTTGTTCCAGTAAATTTCCAGCGCATTTTCCAATAGCTCAATTTGGTACAATTCTTCTCTTGATAAATACTTGCTTTCTATGATTTGATAAGGCGGATTTGGGTCAAAAATGTAGTCATGCTGCTCATGTTTGTGCAACATAGGCGTACCTTTCAAAAACTTCAGAAATCCAAGCTGCAACTCAGGCGCAAAAAGTTTAAAAACTTCTTCAAAACTATATTTTATATCCTCGTAATAGTCCAACGGAAGCCCAACGATGAGGTCGAGGTGCATTTCTACTTTGTCCCTCAATTTTTCGATAATAGCTTTTGTTTTATCAAAATTTTGTTTGCGGCTTACTTCCAGATTTGCTTTTTGATTGACGGTTTGTATTCCGATTTCAAAACGAAAAAGATTTTTTGGTACTTTTTCGTTGATGAATTTTATAATATCGGGATGTAAAATATCTGCTGTAATTTCAAATTGGAATACATTTCCAGGACTATAATTTTCTAAAATAAACGTAAAAATATCAATGGTAAAATCCCGTTTTATATTAAAAGTTCTATCCAAAAATTTTATCACATGACCATTTTTCATCATGTGCAGCAGCGTTTTTTTCGTATGCGTATCAGGCAAATAACGTACTTTATTGTCTAAACTTGCCAAACAAAACTCACATTTATACGGACAACCTCTCGAAGTTTCTATATATAAAACCTTGCCATTCAAGTCTTTAGCACCTTCATTTTCGTAAGGCATGATAGTTTCGTATTGCTTCAAATCAAAGGTTTCGGCAAAAGGAAAATACATAACATCGCCTTCGATTTTGCGCACTAAGTTAGATACTTTTTCGATATTCGGATAGCTTTCTAAAAACTGTCTGAAAGGCGTTTCGCCTTCGCCTGTAATGATATAATCCACTTCATTTCGTACGATTACATCTTGCCAATCGTAGCTCACTTCTGGTCCACCGAGCAAAATTTTCGTACCTGTTCCGAGTGCTTTTATTTTCTGCGCCACTTCGAGCGTTTGCGTAATATTCCAGATATAACAGCTAAAAGCGACTACCTCAAAGGCACTACATTCGGCTGCGACGCTGTCCTGATTTTCTTTTATAGTGAACTCTTTCCATTCCAAACCTTCGTGTTCTTTGTTGAGTTGATACAACAAACGGATTGCCAGATTGGTATGAATATATTTCGCATTAAGCGTAGTTAATAAAACCTTCATTGTTATTTTCGATAAATTATTTGGGCAAAATTCGTCGTTTTTATTTGTAAAACCAAATTAGTAGGGAGGAAATAGTTTATTATCTATATTCTTTTAGTAAAATAATATTTAACAAATATTTAACAAATATTTAACATTATAAAAAAACTTAGTATTAAATAAAAAAACTAAATTTACATTACATACAAACTTCATTAATCTACTTAAAATTATTCTTATGAAAAAATCATTAATCTTTATTTTATTATCATATTTTATTCTCCAATTAGAAAAGTTGTCTGCTCAACCAGCATCACTGCTAAATCAAGGCTATAAACTGGTTTATGTAGATGAATTTAATAATGGTGTCATCGCTCCTTGGACAGCGGATAACGAAGTAGAACATGGAGAAGAAAATTGTGAAAGTCAGGTTTATCTTTCTCCCAATGTTACGGAGTCCGAAGGATGGCTTAAAATTACAGCAAGGAAAGAAAATTATACTTGTACTCCCCAAAATCAAACAGTACAAAGAACATTTAAATATACTTCTGGGCAAGTTGTCTCGCCAATGAATCTTACTTATGGTTATTTTGAAATCAAATGTGAAATGCCCGCATTTACAGGATCTTGGCCTGCATTTTGGCTCTTGAAAGGCTCACAAGGCAATGCTTACCAAGAGATAGATATTTTCGAGGCTTGTGGGGCTCAACCTAATGCAATAAAAAGTGGTACTTACCAAGAATTAATCAAAACTTGCATTGATGGTAAAACCAAATATATTGCAGATACTGATGGGATTCCTGATAATCATAAAGTTGGAACTATGCTAAAAAACGATGGTTGGATTAAGATACCAGAGATACCTACTCCGCCCATTTTTCCAGCACCTGCTTTTTTTAATAATATCACAAAAACAAACGTATATGGCGTTGAGTGGACTCCTAAACATATCAAATGGTTTATTAATGGGATAGAAACATTTACTGAGGTAAATGGTAATTTATTTGACCCAGAACATATTATTTTAAACTTAGCGCTTGATTCTGGCTGCTTTTGCAATAAAAATTGTGGAAAAAACTGTATAGAGGATACTAAACTACCAGCAATATATAAAATTGATTATGTGAGAATTTGGCAAAAAGAAAATCAAAATATATATATCAAAGGTAATGAAAATATGTGTCGAGGTACTACAAAAACATTTTTTGCACCTTATTATGCAGATGCTACTTATCAATGGACTTGTACTGGAGGATTAACGATTAATTCTACAACTCATGGTTGGGGAAACTGGCCAGTAAATTGTCCATATTTTAAAGATGGTTGGGATGGGGTCAATGTTACTGCGACACAAGCAGGGAATCAAGTTCTCACACTTACAATTACCTTTAGTGGTGGTGCTACAGAAACTATTGCATACAATGTGTTAGTTTCTGATGATATACCCGCAATGCCAACTTCTGTAACATTCAAACAAAACGATGATGGTTGCTATTATAAAGGAATTATTCAAGCAAATTCAGGTACACTATTTGTTATGATAAAATCAGGCGTAAAAACGGAATTTAGCGGTTATGAGATACCTTCTAATTTTCGCAAAGGTCAAACAAAATTTTCTATTTACGCAAAAAATGATTGTGGATTGTCAGCGCCATTGAATATAAATGAAGTTCTTGATGAGCTTCCTAATTGTTTAAAATGGCAACTAAAAATTTCTCCGAATCCAGGTAATACTTATGTAAATGTAGATAATAGAAAGGAACAATGAAAATTTAAGTGGAGATATTCAGATAAATGGAGATATTTATATAGTAGATTTGTATGGTAACATAAAAAAAATCGAAAAAATCAACGATGCTAATAAAAATATTGATATTTCTGATTTAGAGAATGGTATTTATAATATCATGTACCGAGATGAAGCGCAAACTATTGTCGAACTATTTGTAAAAAATGATGAATTATAACGGATTAACTGTATTTTTTGGGATAGGAATAATATATATATATATATTGCGTAATTGTGTTAAAGACAGTCACGGACTTTCTTTAACACTCCTTATATTTAGTGGGCTTTTACTTAGATTATTTACCAGTACAGATGCTTTTCCGCATGAATGGGACGAACGCTATCATTTTTTGGTGGCAAAAAGTTTAGGTAACGATTTTTTGCATCCAAGGTTGTATCCTACCATTTTATTAGAAAATAACTACAAAAATTGGTGTGCTAATTTTACATGGTTGCATAAGCCACCGTTCACTTTGTGGTGTATGGCATTAAGTTTTAAATTATTTGGTATCAACGAGTTTGCGGGTAGAATACCCTCTTTGCTAATCTCTACGAGTTGTATTTATCTTACGTATAGTATCGCGTTAAAATTATTAAAAGACCCAAAAATCGCACTTTTAGCTGCTTTTTTTCATTCTATTAATGGTTTAGTGATAGAAATGGCTTCTGGTCGAGCTGCGAGCGAGCATATTGACACCATGTTTTTTTTTATCTTAGAGTTTAGCGTATGGGTGTCATTGGTTTATGCTGAAAAAAAGAAAATTTATCTTATTATAGTTATTGGTATTTTGGCTGGTTTGGCGGTTCTCACAAAATGGTATGTTGGGTTATTTATTATAGCATTATTTTGGATTATAAATATTGATAAAATAAGCTTTTGGCGAATCAATTTTTTATCTTTACTTATTCTAATTATCTCATGCTGTGTATTTTATCCTTGGCAATATTATATTTTAGCTAATTTTCCGAACGAGGCAATTTTTGAAAAAGAATACAATATCAGACATATTTTTGAAGTCATCGAAGGACACGCAGAGTCTTGGTGGTATCATATTGACAAAGCAAGAATTTTTTTCAATGAACTTATTTACGTTGCTTTTTTATGGTTTTTATACCAATGGTATAAAATGCCTTTGCAGCGTTATTTTTTGATTGTTATTTTTTGGATTACTATCCCTTACACCATTTTTTCATTGACGGCGACAAAAATGCCAGGTTATATTTTATTTACTGCGCCAGCATTTTTTATTATACTTTCGTCGTTCATATTCTTTTGTTTAAAACAGTCAAAATATCAATACTTTTTTAAATTTTTAAGTGTTATTGTCATTTTCTTAGCTTTAAGATTTGGTTACGAGCGAATAAAACCTTTTAAGGATTACTCTTATTTAAAAATACAAAAAGAGCAAATTTTAAGCTATAAAACGAAGTTTGACAAAGAAAAAGTAGTCATTTTTAATACGAAAAGTAATATCGAAACCATGTTTTATACACCTTTTTTAGCCTATGAAAAAATACCATCTTTGGCAGAAATAGAATTAGCGAAACGCAATGATTATCAAATTGGTGTTGTATTTGAAAATGACTTACCTGACTATATTTTGAACGATAAAACCGTTATCATTTTGCGATAACAAAAAAATCATCCATAAATCATAAAAAAATGCCGCTTCTTTTTTGGAAGCGGTATTTTTCTTACATCAACCCTTTTTCTTTCATCCAATCGTCATTATAGACTTTAGAAACGTAGCGGCTGCCGTGGTCGTGAAAAATCATCACTGCAACATCGCCTTCTTTGAGCCTATCTTTGAGTTGTAGTAAACCTTGCACGGTAGAACCTGCTGAGTAA
Organism: Chitinophagales bacterium; assembly: GCA_031374645.1. Classification (GTDB taxonomy): domain Bacteria; phylum Bacteroidota; class Bacteroidia; order Chitinophagales; family Saprospiraceae; genus CANHEE01. The sequence goes on from JANMGN010000141.1 coordinate 8,991, forward strand.
CCCATAAAAAGACCTTCTTCTTGTGCCAGACGGCGACACATCAATGCGCCATCTTTATCGCCTACTTTTTCCATAAAATCTATCACAGAAGGGTCAAAGTTGGCAGGAACATTGTCTTTTCCAAAGCCTTCAGAAAGATAAGAATAGCTCTCTTCAGGGTCTATAATTCCAGTTTCGTGAAATTTTTTCAGCACAGAACCATACGTATCTATGCCCCAAACTTGTATATTAGGATTTTTTTCTTTCAAAAACATAGCAGTTCCTGTCAGCGTACCGCAAGTACCTGCCGTAGCGATAAAATGCGTGATTTTGCCTTCGGTTTGTTCCCAAATTTCAGGACCTGTCGTGTCATAATGCGCCAAACGATTAGATAAATTATCGTATTGATTGGTCCAAATAGCGTTTGGTGTTTCTCTTTCCAATCTTGCAGCCACAGAATAGTAAGAATCAGGATGTGTAGGCTCTACATCGTAAGGGCAAATCACAACATTTACGCCAAGCGCACGAAGATTGTCAATTTTTTCTTTTGCAGTTTTGGTAGTCGTCGTCAAAATAACTTTGTAACCTTTTACAATCGCAGCTTGAGCAATACCCATACCAGTATTTCCAGAAGTCGCTTCAATGATAGTTCCGCCTGGCTGTAAAACACCACTTTTTTCGGCATCTTGCACCATTCTTAATCCAATTCTATCTTTTATGGAGTGTCCAGGATTAAAAGATTCTACTTTTGCCAACACCAAAGCAGGTATATCAGCAACGATTTTATTGAGTTTTACTAAGGGTGTTTTTCCTATGGTTTCTAAGATGTTATTGTAATATTGCATTATAAAGGTGGTTGTGCTGAACGTAATTAAAAATTAAAAATGTATAATGAAAAATATAAATAACTCATAATCAATTCATTATAAAAATATTAATTGTTTAATTACGCATTATTACTTATTTGGTAGATAAGTAGAGTTGTATATTTATCGCTCTCTAATACGTGATAAGATTTATCTTGTTTCAAAAACAATTGCAAAGGTAGGATTTTAATTTCTTTTTTATGGAGAAAAACAAAAAAAAGAGAGAACCATGCTTTACACGGCTCTCTCTAAAAATTATAAACAAACAAAAAACATCAAATTACCATCTATAACAGCATAGATTTACTTTTGTTCAAAAATATCTGAAAATAGTGAAAATATTTTTTAATTTGGAAAAGTAAAGTGTATATACCGTAGATATTGTAGTTTTGTGGCAGATTGTAAAAAATAAAAATAACAATGAAAATAGAAATCTGGGTTACTGGAAAAACCGCTTTTTCTTACCTCGAAGAAGGAACTGCATTGTATATCAAGCGTTTAGAACGTTATATTCCATTTCAAATGGTCGTTTTTAATGACATAAAAAATGCTAAAAATATGTCTGCTGATATTTTAAAACAAAAAGAATGTGAGCAATTGTTGGTAAAATTTACAAAAGACGATGTCGTTTTTTTATTTGATGAAAACGGAAAACAACACACTTCTGTTGAGTTCGCAAACTTTATTGATAAACAAATGTCACAATCTGTAAAACGTTTAATTTTTGTAATTGGCGGTGCTTATGGTTTTTCGGAAGAGTTTTACAAACGTGCAAACGGACAATTATCACTCTCGAAAATGACTTTTTCACACCAAATGATACGTCTTTTTGCAGTAGAACAAGTGTATAGAGCAATGACGATTTTGAAAGGAGAACCGTATCATAATGAAGGATAAAAGCTGTATAGCGATTAAAAAATTGAGTTGTAACAAAGTACCTTGTAAAATCTACCTTGTTTTGTTTAATAGTAGTAAGTTAAACCAGTTTTTCGTCTCACTTTTTTCTTGAAAAAAAAGTAAGCAAAAATTCAAGTGCGTGCCGAAATTCTAAAGTTTTTCTGCAAATTCCGTCGGCGCAAAAAAAACTTGCCGACTTCGTCAGGCTTCAAACAGTTTTTTGCTTCTTCCGACTACATTTTTGAAAAACTTGAATTTCGCCAAGGCACGCCCGTAGAGGCTAATTAAACAGCTGTTCAAGATTTAAAATGTTATAATTCGTTTTTAACAATCACTATACAAACAATTTTTTGCTTGTGCTACCTTGACAGAAGCAATAGCTTCCGACTACTTATTTTTTGTCAGGAAAATGTCATTAAAAACTTTTTTTCCGAGGCGATGCAACCAATTTTTCATCTGCTTTGTCTTTACTTTTATTGGAGCAAAGAAAACAGAAATTTAGTAATTTTGATATTTATTAAAAATTTATTGAAATTACAATGTGAATATTACGATATTTTTAATAAAATTAAAAATAATTAAAAATATTTCAAAAGCCATGCAACCATTTTCATTGTTTTCTTTTCTTTGTAATAAGTAACTTGATAAAAATAATTTCAACTTACTTTTTGAACAAAATTTTTTAAACTTAAAAATAAAATATTATTTGATACTAAACATTACTTTTTAATAGCTATAAATTCAGTTGTACGTACGACCATTTTTTAAGAGAAGCTAAATAGAAAATCGTAAAATTTAATATTTGCAAACGTAGCAATATCATTTTAAACGAACGATGCTATTTTCTTTTCTTTCGGATTAAATCATTTTATCATTTGACTTCCATGTCGTTTTTGCACAAAAAGATTGCAAAAAATGTACTCAAAGGTCTTTTAAACAACCATTTATTTATGAAAAAGTTAATGTTTTTAGGCGCAATCGCTATCAGCGCAATATTTGCATCGTGCAGCAAAGAAGCTATCACTACGGATGTAGTAAGCTCAACAGTCACTACGGATTTGACAAGTGCCCTTGTTACAAATCCAGATTTGGTAACTACTTCTAACGACCTTTCGGCTGCTGCTCGTGGCGGTGGAAATGGTACAGGAGATTTTAAAGGTGGCAAACACGGAAAGGAAATTTCGGTGGATAGTTTATCGGATATTATAAAAACCTATATCGCTGCAACTTACGTTGGCGCAACTACGAACAAGGCTTTTCAAGGTAAAAGTGGCGAAATAGTAGTTTTGATTACAAAAGCGGACGGTACAAAAGTAGGCGTTGTTTTTGATGCGACAGGTGCTTTTCTAAAAGAAGTCACAAAGGGGCATGACCATAAAAAAGATTTGACCGCTATCGATATTGCGACACTTTCTGCTACGATTACGACTTATATCGGCACAACTTACGCTGGTGCGACGGTCACAAAAGCATATACAGATGCGAACGGAAATTTCTTTGTAGTGGTCACAAAAGCGGACGGTACGAAGATTGCAGTACTGTTTGATGCAAAAGGTGTGTTTGTAAAAGAGTTGCCAAAACACGGTAAAGGCGCACTTATGACGGTAGATATTACGATACTTTCGACAGAGATAACTACTTATGTATCAACAAATTATGCAGGTTATACGGTTCAGAAAGCCTATACTGATGCAAGTGGAAATTTTTTGGTCACTTTAAAAGATGCAGCAGGCGCAGTAGTTCGTTTACAGTTTGATGCCAATGGTGTTTTTGTAAAAGTTTTGAAGAAGAAATAGTGATTTTTTATAGTGATTTTTGATTGTTTTAGAAAAAAGGCTACCCAGTTTTACTGGTGTAGCTCTTTTTCGTTTTATTTTATCCTCTACGTAACATGGGTAAAATAATTAAAAAATAATAATTGGTTTTATGAAACTTTTTGCCATATAATAGTGTTAAATAATTTTTATAAACAAAATATATAATAGTTTAAGCAAAATATTTCGATTGTTTGTTATGTTCTAAAATATTTTATATCTGCAAAAATAAATTATCTCTCTGTCAAAAATCAAAAAATCAATTATGAAAGCAACTTTACTCAAATCTTCTACTTTCGCCTGTTTATTTTGTTTTACAAAACCAAACAAGTTTGTACGCTACTTTCAAATTTTTTGTTTTTCTACATTTTTCTCTATAAAAATATTTGCTCAAACTTTCAATACCAATATACCTGTAGCAATACCCGTTGTGGGCACTGCTACTTCTGAGATTACAGTAAATGGTGTTGGGAATTTAGGAGCATCAAATTGTAAAGCTGTTTTGGGTGTAACCATTGATATTACCCATACATGGACAGGTGATATTGGTCTTTTTCTCATATCACCCAGCAATCAAATACTTGAACTTTCCACAGGTAACGGAGGTGCTGGAAATAACTATACCAATACAACATTTATAGATTCAGCACCTACATTTATTACAATCGGTACTCCGCCCTATACAGGGAGTTTTCGCCCAGAAGGAAAAACAAATATTGCAACACCTCCTTATCCTCCTGTAACACTTGGCACATACACCTTCGCAAATACTTTCAATGGCGGTAACGCCGATGGCGTTTGGAAACTCTATGTAAATGATTTTATCGGTATAGACTTTGGTATAATCAACAGTTGGTCTATTACTTTTGGCGATGGTAATAACCTCAATGTAAATGCTGGCGCGGACCAAAATATTTGTGCGGGACAAACCGCTACCCTTAGCGCAAATGGTGGTACAAACTATAGTTGGAGCAATGGCGCAAATTCTGCAAGTATAAGTGTAACACCAAATGTAACCACTACCTATATCGTCACTGCCACCAATCCTAATGGCTGTTTGGGTACTGATGAGGTAAAAGTTACAGTATCTACCTTACCCGATGTTACCCTGCCTACGCAAAACAACTGTACGGGGCAGTCAGTGACACTCACTGCAAACAATGGCTCAAACTATCTTTGGAACACGGGTGAAGCTACACAAAGTATAAGTGTAAATCCTTCTTTTTTAACAAATTATAGTGTAACATTGACCAATACTGCAGGTTGCCAACTTGTTAATAAGGTAACAGTAAATACGGGGCTGCCCGCTTCCATATCACTCGTTGAAGACGTTACAGTTTGTCAAGGGCAACAAGCAACGCTCGCTAATCCCTTAGGTTATTTATACCAATGGCAAACTGGGCAAATAGCATCGAGTATAAATGTTTCTGCAGCT
>JANMGN010000154.1:0-3695 GCA_031374645.1 Chitinophagales bacterium
ACCCTAAACCCTTTTCTTTCACTTTAAATTTTAAAGAAACATGAAAAAATTAATTTTTTTATTGCTTAGTATTTTGTCCTTTGCTATTACATCATGTAATAAAGATAATAGCACCTCTATTGAAGGTAGAGTTCTCGAAGAAGACACAAACATGCCTTTACCTAACAAAATGGTGTACATTTATCGTACAGAAAGTGTCTTTTTGGGTAGTTATTCAGAATATTCTGTGGATACTATCTTTTCGGATAGCAATGGTAACTATAAATGGATGACACCTGATAAAGGTACTGATGTACTTGATATTAAGGCAATTGATCCTTTGTATTTTACTAAAATAACTTATTCTATCAATACTGGTAAAAATAAAGGTAAAGACCTTATTCTTCAACCGAAGGCTTGGATAAGGTATCATGTCAAAAACACTAAACCGTTTGACGATAGTGACCGGATAAAAACAGGCTTCTTGGATTCGCCTCTTTACGGACAGGATATTAATGACTCGTTTATGGTACAAGGAGGAGGGAACAAAAAAAATTTTGTATACTGGTTTGTTACAAAAAATAATATACAAAAAGAATTTAGAGATTCTGTCTTCATTAAAGGTTTAGACACCTTAGATTATAACATTAATTACTAAAATAACAAATACATAAAATGAAAAAATATTATTTATGCTGCTCCTTAGCGGCTTGGCATTGCTATGTCTTCCTTATAGCCTGTTGGCTCAAACTTGTACTTTTCCTACACAAATGGAAAAAGATGAAATTGTACTCTGTGTAAGTGTAAAAGATGGAAAATTTGTACTCAAAACCTCCCGTTCTGCATCGCTTTTTCAAACGGTAAAATTTCGAGTACTGTTAGCATCAAATACGCCTTGTTTAGTTAGAATAAGCGACTCTGGATTTCTTTGGAGTTCTCAGTTTTTTGTTAGTCAATCCAATACTGTAAACACTGTATCTGATATACCAATTGGGAATTATAAAATCGAGGTAGTTCCCATATCTCCATCAATAACACCTAAGGCAAGCAATCCAAAAGATGGGAAGCTACAAATCAAAGCAATCACGCCCAATGGAAACTACGTAAAACCAGATGTGACTTGGCGCATAGAAACAGCAAATGCAATTAATCCAGCGCAAATATTGGGTTTTATACCTGATATGACCATGTTTCCTACTGGTACAACAGCAAGTATCCTTAGTATTTCAAAAGGCGTAGGTCATGCTTATGTTCGTTATGCACCTCAAAATAACGGATAACTCAAAAAGCCAATTATTTTTGTTGATGGGGTTGATTTTGAAACGGAGAAATATAATTATTATGACAAATCTGTCAATGGAACTTTTTTAGAAAGTGATTTAATCCGTCACGGAGATACAGGTTGGGATATTTTCTCTATGGGCGCAGAAGATGGATTTAATGATAATCCCAGTATTACCGAAACATTCAGAGAATATCCGAATGTATTTAAAACGCTTTCTGACAAAGGTTACGACATTATTTTTCTTGATTTTGCCGAAGGAGCTACCTATATTCAAAAAAATGTAGAGGTATTTAAAGCTCTTTTGAGAAAAATTAAACAAGAAAAAGTTGGCTCTTACCCTAATACCGTGGTTGGTCCGAGTATGGGCGGACAAATCAGCCGAATTGGTTTGGCTGAAATGGAACGAGACAAAGAAGATCATTGTACCTCTTTGTATGTTTCATTTGACTCTCCACATCAAGGCGCAAACATACCACTCGGCATACAAGCGATGGCTTGGGCTGCTTCAACGATAGATTTAGAAAAAGACCAATGGCGAAAATTGAATTATCCCGCAGCAAGGCAACTACTCGTTGAACACTTGGCTAACGCTGCTGGTATGGAGCGAATAAAATTAGAAATAGATTTCGTGTCGCCACCAGGAACATTAGGGATACCTGTAAGACCTACTCTACTCAAAAAAAATAGTAATGTCTATAAAGCAGGGGACATTCCACCTTCTGACTTAGGTCAGTTTAGGTCAAAGTATGTGGAACTATTAAATAATGTAGGATACCCTAAAAAGACGAATAATATTGCCATTGCAAATGGAAATATTGAAGGCTTAGGGCAAGGTTTTGGTGGTGGTACTGATTTACTCAAAGGTTTCATCCAATATGAAGGGGTTAAGAGTTGGAGTCTTGTAAATATTCCTAAGTTATCGATCGGACAAGAAGTTGCTGATGATTTGAATATAAATGCTGCTGTCAATATACTGCAAGGAACATTGGCTATCACAAATCCTATTCAGGCTCATTTAGCTTTAAACGCTCTTATACCTGCAAGTAGGCATAAGGTCTTTGATTTAGATATTAATGCGGTGCCAGGTTCTCCAACGAAAGTGTTTAATCACCACTCTTGTACTGGATTTTCTGAGGACAAAAGCCATTTACATCTGTCAGAGGGAAGTGGCAATGTCATTTTTCACTTAGCGGCACCTACCGAAACAGATATACTATTGGGTAACGAAATTCCTTGTGAATATAAAGTACTCAAAGCAACCATTAAGCCTCAGTTTGTAAGTACTTTTTTGAATTACGATAATGCACCTGGCGGCGGAAGAAGAGATTTAAAATCAATTCAATCACTAATTGAAGATACAGGCGCAACAAGTTCTACGTTACCTATAATTGAAAGTACGAATCAAAATTTACTCCAATGTTTTATTCCTTCTTTTAGTGCGTTGGATATTCAATTGCCCGTGAATAATACGAATTTGAGTACGCTTCATATCAGTAATGCGATTGATGCTAATCGTTCTATAACACCATTTGAACAGATTAAAGGTAAAAAAGGGATTGGCATACAAAGCCTACGTCATGTAGAAGTAGATGAAGATATAAAAAACTGGGTCAATGGAGCATTAGACCAATACCAAGAAGATTTATTGGTAGCAGGAGAACTACCCAACAATGGACAAAGTACCTACAACTATGGCTTGTGGCGCAAGCGTATTCCAAGTACAGTTATCAATGGAAACGGACAGTTGCGAGTAAATAACGAAGGTGCAACAGCCTTTTTGAATGAAGGCGCAACGACAAAACCAGTATTTGAGGCTTGGATAACAGCTTGCGGTGGTGCAAATGTCATCATAAAACAAGAAGGTATTTTTAGTATTGGCTCAAACAATAGCACTAAAAAGGGAATTGTACATATTAGTGATAAAAGTACGGTAACAGTAGAGAACGGTGGCGAACTTCGCTTACAAAAAGGCTCTATTTTGTAGGTGGAGTCAGGGAGTACACTACACCTCAAAGGTGGTATCGTTAGAGTGATGGAAAATTCTGAAATCATCGTAGAAGCAGGAGGGAAACTCATCATTGAGCCTGAGGCAAGCGTATCACTCAACAATGCTAGCATATCGGGCAGTTCAGAATCTCGGATTACCATCAAAGATAAAGGAGAATTAATTCTAACAGGACTAAATGGAGCAGGGCATAATTTTTCTTTCATCGGTAACGGTTACTTTTCTTTTGATAGAGGTAATATTTTCAACCTACAAGCAAGTGCTTTTAACCTCAAAGGAGCAGGAAAAAATACTCGTTTTATCCGCTTAAATGGTGGCGCAGATTTGAAGCTAAACGATAGAAATCTAAAATTAGAAAATGGAAAAATAGAGTATGTTACAGGCAGTAGAATTTTGGGAGAAAATGTTAGCAGCGTTCAACTTATC
>JANMGN010000183.1:0-1706 GCA_031374645.1 Chitinophagales bacterium
ATCCTATTTATAAAAGAGATTTAGGGATTAAATTGCAGTATGTACTTTCGAGAAAAAATATTTATGCAGTTGCTTCTACAGACCCATTTACAGGTAGTGCTAGTAATATGGCTGACCAAAATCAACCTGTAGTAGATATGAAAATTGGAACTGCTAATTATGACATCGGACACGTTATTATTTGGGCAAATATAGGAGGTGTAGGAGTGCAGGCGGCTTGTAACGGTTTGTACAAAGGTATGGGTAGTTCGGCGAGTGATGCTTCTATGAATACCTTATTTATAGATTATTTTGGACATGAAATTGGGCATCAACTTAAAGGCGACCATAATTTTGTATCCAATGAATGTATGACTTCTGATAATAACTTCCGCAACGAGCCAGGCGAAGGTTCTTCTATCATGTCTTATGCAGGCGTTTGTGGAGGCGCAGCAACCTATCAATCTTCAAGCGACCCATATTTCCATTCTGCATCAATCAATGCGATGAACACTTTTATTGCGAATACTGCAACTTGTGCTACATTATCTACGCCTGGCGCAGGCAATAGTGCTGCTCCTGTCGCTGACGCAAAAGCAAATATTACGATACCCAAAGGAACGCCTTTTGTGTTGGTAGGTAGTGGATCTGATGCTAACGATGCCGCTTCTAATTTAACGTACGGTTGGGAACAAAACGATGGAGCAGGCAGCGCTGTAAACGGTTCGCCGAATTGTATGAGTACCTCTCGACCATTATTTAGATATAGATCGCCTGTGAGCGCAAATTTCAGAATTTTCCCCGAAATGCCTAATATTCTTACAGGAGATAATAATGCCGTGACATGGGAAAAGCTACCTTGTATTGCTCGAAATTTGAATTTTAATCTCATTGTTAGAGATAATAACATTAATTGGGGTCGTATTGGCAATAGCCAAATGTTGGTTACAGTAGCCAATACGGGACCATTTGCAGTCATTGTTCCAAATGGTGGCGAAACATGGAGTGCCAATAGTACCCAAACAATTACTTGGTCTGAAAATGGAACAGCGGCTCATTGTGCCAATGTTGATATTTTAATCTCAACAGATAATGGTGTAACATTTACAACCTTGTTGGCTGCTACTCCCAATGATGGAAGTCAAGCCATTTCTGTTCCAAACAATATCACATCTGACGCTCGTATCTTGATTCAGTGTGCGGTGTCGGGCGCAACTTTCAAAACAACTTCTACTTTTTTTGATGTTTCAAATGCTGTTTTTAATATTACAGCACCTTTACCGATAGAATTAATAAAATTTGATGTTACGAAAAATGCTGAAAATCAAGTAGTTATAGATTGGAAAACAGCTTCTGAAAGCAATAGTAGTCATTTTGAAGTAGAAAAAAGTAATGATGGACAAGATTTTGAAAGCATCGCAAGTATAAAAAGCCAAAGAAACAGTAGTACATTGCAGACTTATAATTTTGTAGATAAAAACCCTGCGCAAGGTATAAATTACTACCGCCTTCGTTCGGTAGATTTGGACGGTAGGTTTGAATATTCGCTCATAAAATCTGTTACTATCGAAAAGTTATCTAAATTTGTACAAATTTATCCTAATCCAGCAAAAGATGAAGTAAATATTAAAGTTTCAAATACAGATGAGAATGTTGTCGTCAAGATTTTCGACCAATTGGGCAGAGTAGTGCAAGAGTTTAATCTTGCAACACCTACTATCAATATT
>JANMGN010000261.1:0-14703 GCA_031374645.1 Chitinophagales bacterium
TCCCGTTGGGCAAAACCAATATTTCTGTTTGCATCACTCCAGCCTTACAACTGTCGTTTATCAAACGAGGCATTTTAAGGTTTTTTTTCAAAATATCAGCGATATTGCTTGTCGTATCTTTCAATCGCAGTGGTTTATCCAAATTATAATACACCTTGTAGCCGTCTATAATAGTATAACCTGGGTCTTCGTTTAAGCGAAAAACAATGGGCAAAGTCAGAAAAGAACGCACAGGCAAATCATGGATTAAGCCTGGATTCCATTTCACACCAGCACCATTCATACCATTGATAATACGCAAAGCCTCTGCTCCACAACCATTTCCAATATCTTTCAAAAGACTTGCATTACTTACAGAACCATTTTTTTCTATCACAAATTTTACCACTACTCTACCGCTAATATTAGCATTTCGTGCTGCCTCTGGATAACGCAAATTGGAGCTTACAAAACGCATCAGATTGACCATACGGCAGCTGTCTTTTTCTTTATCGCTATACCAACTGTAATCGCAGCCAGGAAAAGATGCTTGTCGTTCGGCGATACCATATATAGTTGTATCAGCAATGCTTCCAGTATTGTTTTGTGCTGATAATTTTAAAAATGCGCTAAGAAAAAGTACCAAAAATCTAAATTTCATATTGTTGTTGTTGTTTTAAATAAAAATCTGCTGCAAAGATATATTTTTATACTTGAAAATAATATTTAACACAAAAAAAACCTCCGTTTTAGCACAAAGCCAAAACGGAGGAGTAATTTATTTTATTTTTTATTCTTTTATCACAACAACTTTTCCAGTTTGTCTTATTTTATCGTCTAAAACCAAGTGCCAAAAGTACATCTCATTCTACGATTAACTTTCCTATTGTAAAGTTATTTCCATTCTGATTTTCACTTTTCAATATGTAAATTCCTTTTAAAAATTGTGAAACGTCAATATTTATGGTACTCTTCCAAATAAAATGAGTAATTAGTCTTCCTTGTAAATCAAAAATAGCTGTTTTCCATTGGGAATTATCTTCGTTTATATCCTCTAAAATAGTAGCAGAAGAAGTTGGGTTTGGAGATATTCGTATTCTCCAAGTAACATCTATTCTTTCATTTTCTTTTGTACTCACAACAATGCAATTTTCATTTGATGCTGCTAATCTATAATTTGGATAAGTCGGGACAGACCAAAAATTATAGGAGGCTAATTTTATAGCGTGCTGCCGAAAATCACACTTCAAACCAAGACTATCTGGATTATTAATGACATGATAATAACTTGTAGAACTTCCTGTTCCTATATATATTTTACCATCAGGTGCTAATTGATTGATGAGGAAACGTGCAGGAAATATATCGACAAAACCATCATAATCGGCTACCAAAATCTTAGATTTTTCAATATCTTTTGCTTGTAAATCATACTGATAGGCATAAAGTGTAGGAGTCAGATATAAAAACCTACCATTAGGAGAAATGGAAAAAAAAGGAAAAAGGTTCAAGGTATCTTTGAACTCAAGGCTTTTATAATTAGACAACATACCTGTACATCTATCAAAATCATAAATATGTATAGCATTTTTCCAAGGTAATTTTTCACCTTGATAAGATCCTGTACTGATAATAAATTTATTACCATCAGGACTAAATTTAACATGAAAGCCTGCACCATCTTTTAATAGTGCATTATTTCCAAGACATTGTGTGAATTGCTTTAAAATATTTCCTTTACCATCAAATAAAGTAAGCCAAAAACAATTGGAAGAATCTTGTTTAGATATTATCCACCAGTATTTTCCATTGCTATGTTTTACGGCATCTAAGCCTCCTAACATTAGCGTATCTTTAATAATAAGATTTTTTTTAGCTGTTACTTCTCCATCACTATTATTTTTACTCATGTCTATTTTTTGTAATAGCATACCATAGCTTACATAACTACTGATTGCTTCACTTACAAAAAGTCCATTATTACTAAACAAATAAAAAATACGGCTTGAGTCTGTATGAGGAATACAAAGCATAGATTGAGCAAAAGGCGCAGAAGCATCATATTCTGATACATTTTTACAATAGGCATTAAAAAAGAAATCGCCTTGCGGTCCATTACCATTTTTTATTTTTTCATGCTTTGCATTATACAGAAAACAACCATTGCTATAAAACATCAAGTTACCATCTTTATCTGACATAGACGCAACAGCACTCCACATACTGGCAATTTTTGGAAAAAAGCTAATTTTTCTTGGTTTAAAATTAAAATCTATTAATGTTCCTCCCTTTGTATTTGCTAGCGTATCATAACCTATGACCCAATTATAGTCATATTTTTGTGCTTGCAGTTGATAGGAGATAAAAAATAAAAAGAGTATATAAAAATATTTCATAGTAATATAAGTAATAAAAAAAAACAGTTGCTATAAAGAGACATACTCTTTACAGCAACTATTTTAAACTAATTAATTTTGAATAACAAATTTTGATAATTTTACGCTGCCATCTTTTAAGCGTGTTTTTGCAAGATAAATACCTGCATTAGCATCTATCTTTATTTCAATTCGCTGACTATCTACATCTAATGACTTGTAAACTTTTCCTGTAGTATCAAAAATATCTACACTAAGTACTTCGTTTTTAGAGTTCGCAATAGAAAATACACCAGTATTTGGATTCGGAATAACGTTGTAATCATTTCCCTCCTTAGGTTTTTCTGTTTTGTAAATAGTAGATTCGATATGCTCAGGATAACAATCCTCGGGATAATCATCTCCTGTGAAACCTTTACAAGGAGGAAGCATTCGTCTTGCTTCATACACAATGTGTCCGCCAAAACGAGGACATTCATAAGCAATATCTCTGATGGTATTTATTTCGTCTTCTGTCCATTCTTCAGCAGGATTAATTAATTTTCTAAGATACAGACCTGTAATAAATTTTTTATTGCTTTCATAATGAAAATGTGGTTTGATTTTAGAATTAAGTTGTAAAATCTCATTAAGATAAGGCTTTGCCAAATTATCTAACAATTTGACTAAGTTCTTATGATAAATGTCATTTTCTTTTATTTCTTCATAGATTTTTTGTTTTTTGCTTTCATGCAAAAGAATATCTACTTCTTTAGTAGAAGCAGCAATAAGGACATCTAATTTTTCAATATCTTCTTCTTGAGTTTGCATTTTCGCAAGTAATTCTGATAGTTCCTCATTTAAACTTGGGTTAGCATTACCTATAGCATATAATTTTTCTGAAATCTTTTGAAAAGCCCCAATAGAAGTATTTTGATTGTAGTCATAGAACTTTTTAATATCTTCATCGTCTAATAAAGAAGGAACAAATTTTATTTTTGCAAATAAATAACGCTTTGATTCCCATACTTGTGCATCGCCATAAAATTCAATTTCTTCTTTACCACCATTCGCAATTTGTCGAGCATAAGGTGGTTCAAAATGTGTTTCTTTTGAACAAGCATTTACAACACCGTCCTTAAAAGTAAACCAGTCTGGCGGAGATACATTTTTCGGATAGAAAACAGAACCTTGTTTTTGGTGCATTGTAAACTGACTCGCTATCGCTCCTAGTATTGGAGAACCAGAGCTTACAAAAAATTCGGCATCAAAATCTGGCACAAAACCATTTTCTGCATACCACTCATTAGCTCTTCTAACTTGCGAATTATTCATTGCCTTAAAGTAGCGCAAACCCGTACGATTAGAAAATAATTTATTAGCGGTGATTTCTATGTCCATAGTTGCACCTTGCAAACCTATACCAAATTCGCAATCGTGTATTTGGTTATTGCATACTACAGCATTAGCATAGTCTTTTATGCCCACTCCCGTTCGATAAGTGTTTAAATTATGGTCTTTATCAAATTCTTCTACTATATTATTAGCAATTAAAGTGGGATTCGCAGGGTCAGCACTTCCTCCATTTTCTAAAAAAATACATCTTGGAGTTTCTATTGTTTTTTGCTCTGTACTGTAGAAAGTATTGCCAACTATAGAAGTTTGCGCATCTTTTTCTACCGTGGTATAATTGGGATCTTTATTAGCAATTTTTATTCCTGTATGTGGTGGTGGACTAATTACAGCTAATGCACCTCTATTCTCTACATTTATTCTATTATTTTGTACTATACATTTAGTATCTTTACCTCTTGAAAAAATATTAACTGCAGTATTTGTATTTGCATTTTTAACATTAGCAATAATCCTATTATTTGTAATATTAATTTTAAAATTACCCTCTGATGTCGTTTTGAAATTACCAACACCTATACCTGTAAATGTCGGTAGAGAACTAGTTGCCATTGTATGAGTTGCTGCAATAAAATTATAATTGACGCTAATCTCTGCGTCTTGCATAGGATTTTTTACAATGATACCAGAATTATCAATATTAGACCAAACAAAATCAGAAGGATCACTTACCGGTGGATTATAAAAAGAAATATCATTTGAAAAAATTTTCGCAAATTTTCCACCTTGCGTACCAGCTGTAATAGCATTAGTGCAATTATTAAATTTACAACGACCTAATATGATCGTACTTGTATTAATAGCACTAAGCCATACATTACGAAATTCGAGATTCTCTGCTCTTACATAAGACTTTCCTGCTCCTAAAACTCCATAAAACATATTTTTTTTAAAATAAGAGGTTGTTGAATTAAAGTTAGGGAAAATAAGTCCTGATGAGGATACTTTATACCCATTACAACCAATATCAAAAATTGCATTCTCAGCAAGAATTCCAGCATAAGTAATTTGAGCATTAGTTATATTGGCTGCTAAACCAACTCCCGAATAATTTTGCGGTTTATTGAGGTTACTCGAACATTGAAAAGTATTACCCGAAAAGCCTCTAAATAATGGGTTTCCATCTTTTGCAGCAATTTTAATTCCAAATAAATTACGGTTAAATACAGTATTTTGTATTGATAAGACAGATTTTGTGCTTGAATTTATTGCAGCAAAGGCGTCCTCTATCAATGTATTTTTACCTGTGACAATAGTTGAGTTTTTACTTACAAAAATACCTAACCACATATCATCGCAGCAAAATAAATTAGAAGCAAAAATAGAGAGTTTTACATCAGGGCTAATAGTAATTTTTTTACCTGCTGAAACCATTATATTACAGTCTGTAAAAATAAATTCTTTATCAATAGTAAAATTATCAACAACAAGAATGTTTTTGCCCGATAATGAAGAACCTTGTGTGGATGATACAGAAGTTGTTGGTTTTCCCAAAATAATAACATCAATACCATCCACGTCAAATTTAAACTTCATACAGGCAGCATCATCTCCACTTGAAGGTATTTCATATGGTGGATTAGGAATATCAGTACATTCTTTTGAGTCAATCCAATAATCTGAATCTTGAGCATTTACTTTATTTACAAAACAAAGACTAAAACCTAAAAAAATAAGTAGTGTGAAATTTTTTAAATTTTTCATAAGAGTAATTAAATTTTTGGTTAAAAATTACCCATACTAATAAGAAAAGCAGCATGGGCGTTCCGATTACTTATATTTGGAGGCTCTGGAAAACCGTAATCAACAAGTAAAGGGAACGCCCATGCCGTTATGACATGAGCAGTCCGATTAACTCCTCTCTTGTTGATTACTTTTGAAATTTTCCAGATTTCCAAACTATAAGAAAGATTTTAATGCGAATCGCTAAATATTTTTATTTCATGACTTTTGTCTTCACACTGTTGCGGAGAGCAAAAGGAAGCGTACTTTTATTTACTCGAATAAATATGGTTGCAATATAAACCTTTTTTGCAATATATACAAATTTTTAACACAAAAAAAACCTCCGTTTTAGCACTAAGCCAAAACGGAGGAGTAAAAGTTCTCTCTCAACCTTCCCAAAAAGGGAAGGAGTAGGAGGAATAAATATTATTGCTCTTGACGAGTAACTTTGTGAACTTCTGTTTTTACACCATCAAAATCAATTTTGATTACGTAGAAACCTGATTGTAAACCAGACATATCAACTTCTTGACGTGCTTGACCACCAGGGATTTTCACTGTTTTTACTACTTGTCCGAAAGCGTTTACGATTTCAACAGTAGCACCTTTTGCAGATACTTTCGTCAATTCTACATTTACTTTGTCTGTAAATGGATTAGGATAAATAGCTACTTCTTTGAGCAAATCAGCTAAAATCATAGCATTTTTTACTTTTGAAAGTACATATCCACCCAATACATCGATGTGTTTTACACGGTAATTGTTCACACCTAATGCTGGTTTTTCGTCTGTAAACGTATAAGGCATTACAGAGAAATCTTTTGCATCTACGGTAGTTACAGTTTCCCATTTGATACCATCTTTGCTGCGCTCTACTAAGAACACATTGTCAATAGTTGGGTTCTCAGTTTCCCATTTCACATCTACTTTCTTGTTCTGAATAGGAGCTACTGCAATCTTAGTAATTGCTACTTTCGCACCTACACCTGGGCAAACGATAACATTTACAGTAACCGAAGTAGAAGCTGTACAGCCATCTTTAGTCACTGTCAAAGTAATTGTTTTTTGACCTGGAGAATTATACATCAAGTTAGCAACCAAAATACCAGTTGCATTTTGAGGAATAGCACCTTGACCAAAATTCCAAGCATAAGTTCCTGTTGCACCTACTGATGTCGCAGAAACTGTTTGCATTGTAAGTGTACAAATATCCGTAGTTGGATAAGTTGCTACTGTCGCTTTTGGCGCAGCGCCAATAATAACCGCTACAACATTTGATTCACCTGGGAATGCATCACAGCCAAAACGACGTGAACAACGGATAAACCATGTTGTTTGTGTCAAGAAACCTGGTGCATAAGAAGGACTGTTTGTACCTGGAATAGGTGTCCAATTTGTACTTCCTGGAATATAGTTTGGACCAACAGTTGATTTCAACCAAATGTACTCGATAAGACCATTTCCGCCCGTAGGGTTTGCGATACTATTGATAGTACCAGCTACGCCAGCACCACAAAGGATTTGCTCTTTTGGACCTATCAAACCTCCGTCAAGTATATTGTCGCAAGGTACAAATATACCAGCGTCAATCGTTAAGTCATCATTTTGACCAAACATTACCATAATGATATGCGTACGACCATTTGCTTTTGCATCTGAGTCTGCGCTATCGTTAGTACCAGCATCTGTTGTAGTCAAATCATAACCAGCAGGGATAGAACTCTTCATAAATTCTACTTGGTACTTCATGCCTGGCATTACTGCAAACATATACATACCTGTATTATCCGTAGCAGTTGTTTCTACCAATACATCATCAGCTGTTTCAAATTGACTATCTGGACCAGCTTTGTACAATTTTACCATGATATTGGCAAAACCTGGCTCGCCTGCATCTTGAATACCGTTTTTGTTTTTATCAAACCAAACGAAATCGCCAATTTTTACTTTTTTGAAGAAACCAGCATCAACCGTTGAATTGTACTCGCCTGTACCTAAAGTATAAACCTTAGTCATCATAGTAACCATATCAACATCGCTATCTTTATCATCAAAAGTAGCATCAGCCACAGTTGGCATATATTCGTTGGTAGATTTGAAAGTAAGTTTGTATGTACCAGCCATCAAACCGTCAAACATATAAGCACCAGAAGCGTCAGTTACCGCAACAGCTGATACTGGTGTACCATTTGTTTTTGTACCAGTCAAAGTTACTGTTACATTTGGTAAACCAGATTCTCCAGGAGATTGAATACCATCACCGTTTTTATCAAACCATACATAATCGCCAATTTTTGAACGGTTCATCAAAGAAATATTTGAAGAACATTTACAACCATTAGCATCTGTTACAGTTACTGAATAATTACCAGCCGTAAGACCTGTTACCGCTTGTGTAGTAGCGCCGTTGCTCCATTTGAAAGCATAAGGAGCAGAACCACCAGATGCAGTAGCAATAGCTTCGCCTTGTGTACCATTGTATGTTGTTACCTCAGAAGTTACTTGAGCAGAACAAATCAAAGGTGTAGGCTCTTTTACAGTTACTGAACCATTTTTTGTACAACCATTAGCATCTTTTACCTGTACAGTATATGTACCTGGTGCAAGACCTGAAATAGTAGCTGTATTAGCGAAATTGCTCCATACGTAAGTATAAGCAGGATTTCCGCCAGAAACAGCCGTTACTGAAGCTGTACCGTTTTTCTCTCCGTTACATTTAATGTCTGTTCCCGCAGTTACGATTTGTAAATCAGAAGGCTCGAAAATTACACCGTTTGCTGTTTCAGCACAACCATTGTTGTCTGTTACAGTTACGGTATAAACACCAGCACCTAATCCACCAACTGTTGCTGTTGTTGCACCTGTACTCCATAATAAAGAGTAAGTACCGCCAGCAGGACCGCCAGTTACGATTACTTTTGCTAAACCATCTTTACCACCAAAGCAGTTGATTGGATTAGTATAAACTTGTACTTTGTAAGCAAATGGCTCGCCTACTTTTACGTTTGTAGTAGCAGAACAACCACTTGCGTCTGTTACTGTTACATAGTATGTATCAGCAGAAAGATTAGATATTGATGCTGTTGTTGCGCCTGTATTCCATACATAAGTGTAAGAACCAGAACCACCAGTTGCAACAACCGTTGCAGTACCATCTGCACTACCTTTACATTTTGAATTTTTAAATGAAGTAGTCAATGCAATTTTTGTAGGCTCGCCTACTACTGTTGATGCTGTACCTGTACAACCATTTTGATCAGTAGCAGTTACCACATAAGTACCTGCAACTAAACCTGTTTGAGATTGACCAGCAACACCATTACTCCACTTGTAAGTGTAAGGGCCTGTACCACCACCTGAAACAGAAGCTGTAACAGTACCACCATTACCACCATTACAAGCAGCATTTGTAGAAGATGCACTTACTACGATTGGAGCAGGTTGAGTGATAGTGATAGAAATTGTTTCTTTACAACCGTTTGCATCAGTTACTGTTGCAGTATAAGTACCTGCAGCAAGACCGAAGATAGCAGCTGTTTTAGCACCATTGCTCCAAGCATAAGTATAAGGAGCAGAACCACCTGTTGCTGAAACTGTAGCAACACCGTTTTTATCTCCACCACACTCTAAGTTAGTTTGTGTTGTAGCTAAAAATAAAGGAACTGGTTGTTGTACTGTAGTAGTAACTACGACAGTGCAAGAATTTGCATCTGTTACTGTTACTGTATAATTACCAGCAGCGACATTGGAAATAGTAGCTGTAGCAGCGCCATTATCCCACTTGTAAGTGTAAGGAGCTGTTCCACCTAATCCTGTTGCTGTTGAAGAACCATTCGCTGCACCACAAGATGAAGGAGTAGTAGAAGTAACAACTGTCAAAGCTGTATTTGGTTGTTTTACAACAACTTGAATAACTTTTTTACAACCATTAGCATCAGTTACTGTTGCAGAATAAACACCTGCATTTAAACCTGTTACTGTTTGAGAAGTAGCACCGTTACTCCATAAGAAAGCATAAGGAGCTGTTCCACCAAATGGTTTCACAGTAGCTTCGCCTGATTTGTCACCAAAACAAACTACATCTTTTGTGTCAGCACTCAAAGTAAGCTCTGTTGCTGCCTTGATAGTAACAGTACCAACTACTTTACAATTATTTTTATCCGTAATAGTACCAGTATAAGTACCAGGAGCTAAATTAGTAATTGCAGAAGTATTAGCACCATTGCTCCAAGCGTAAGTATAAGGAGCTGTTCCACCTGTTACGATAGCGATAGCAGAACCATCTTTGCTATTGAAACATTTTTCGTCGTTAGCTGAAATAGCAGCTTCTAACTTAGTAGGCTCATTGATTTCGATAGTTGCTTTTTCTGTACAACCATTAGCATCTGTTACAACAACAGTATAAGTACCTGCTGCTAAACCATTGATACCTAATGCTGTTGAACCTGTACTCCAAAGTGTAGCGTAAGGAGCTGTACCACCGTTGATAACGATTGATGCGCTACCATTTGTTTCGCCATTACACTTTATGTTTTTAGGAGAAACAGTTAATACGATAGCTGCAGGTTGCTTCACTTCGTAAGAAGCTGTCAAAGTACAACCTTTTGAATCTGTAATGATTGCAGTATAGTTACCAGCTGCTAAGCCAGTGATACTTGCACCATTTGCGCCGTTAGACCAATTTACAGTATAAGGAGCAACTCCACCTGTGATATTCAAATCAATAGCACCTGTTTTATTACCATTACATTTAATATTAGTAACTGTTCCTACTGATTTTATTTGTTCTGGATTTGTCAATACTACATCAGCAAATTTTGAACATCCTTTTGCGTCTGATACAGTTACTGTGAAAGTACCTGCTGTCAAACCTGTTACTTTTGTCGTAGTAGCGCCGTTACTCCAGATATAAGAATAAGGAGCTGTTCCACCTGTAGCTGTTACTTCTGCAGTACCGTCTGCGCCATTGTAGCACTTAGGATTGTCTGCAATTGTAGTTAATTCGATTGAACCTGGTTCAGAAACGATAGCCGTGGCTGTCGCTGTACAACCTGATGCGTCTGTAACTGTCACTGTGTAATTTCCAGCAGTCAAATTTGATAAACTTGAAGCCGTGGCACCATTACTCCATTTGTATTTGTAAGGAGAACTACCGCCTGAAACACTCGCAGAAGCTGTACCATCATTTGAACCACCGCAAACCAATGCAGAACCCGTAGGTGTAACGATTATTTTTGCTGGTTCAACAATAGTAACCGAAGCCGTTTTTGTACAACCTTTATTGTCTGTTACTGTCACTGTGTAAGCACCAGCAGACAAACCTGTGATTGCTGTTGTAGTAGCATTGTTACTCCACTGAGTAGTGTAAGGAGCTGTTCCGCCTGAAACAGAAACAGAAGCTGTTCCGTTTTTGTCACCATTACATTTTACGTTAGTAGAAGAAACAGTAGCAGAAATTGCAGCAGGTTGAGTTAAAGTTACTACAGATATTTTTGTACATCCGTTAGCATCTTTTACCGTTGCTGTATAAGTACCAGCGGGTACATTTGTTAAATTTTGCGTAGTAGCACCATTACTCCAAGCATACGTGTAAGGAGCTGTTCCACCTGAAATGTTCAAGGTAACAGAACCTGTACTTGCACCATTACAAGCAGGATCTACTTTGAAAGGAGCTACAACCAATGCCGTAGGCTGCGTGATATTTACAGCGATAGTGCTTTGACACCACATAGCATCACGAACTACTACTGTATATACACCTACACCCAAACCTGTTGCGGTTGCGGTTGTTTGACCATTACTCCAAAAATAAGTGTAAGGAGCTGTTCCACCAACAGCTGTAACTGTTGCAGAACCTGTACTTCCGTTGCAAAGAATATTTGTTTGAGTAACTGAAGTAGTTAAAGCTGAAGGTTGTGTAATATCAACCGAAGCAACTTTTTGACAACCTTTAACATCTGTTACGGTTACAAAATATTTGCCTGCTGACAAGCCAACATTTTGAGGTGCGCTTGCGCCATTGCTCCACTGATATACATAAGGAGCTGTTCCGCCAGTAACTTGTACTACTGCCGAACCTGTATTGTCATTGTAACATTTTACGTTTGTAACTGGATTGAATGACAATGCTAATGAAGCTGGCTGACCAACTACTACCATCGGCATAGCCATACAAGTTGCAGCATCTGTAACTGTAGCAGTGTAAGTACCTGCTGGTAGGTTATTAGGATTTTGCGTATTTGTAGGAATCTGACCGTAGTTCCAAGAGTAAGTGTAAGGAGGCGTACCACCATTTACTACCAAATTAATTGAACCATTTGCACCGCCAAAACAAGTAGTAGGTACAGATGTAGAAGTTACCGTAGGCGACATCTTCATTGTTACTGACACTGCATTACTTGAATACCAAGTGATACAACCATTTCTACGTGCTACACGTACGAAATAAGTAGTAGCTGTGATAATAGGAGAATCGTAGTTAGCTCCATTAGCACCTGCGATTTGTGTCCAATTTGAGCTATTGATATTAAAAGCACCACCGACTGTACTTTTGTACCAAGCGTACTCAATTGCTCCTGTACCACCTGATGGAGATGTAGCATTCACAAAAGGATTTGGGTCGTAACCATTTCCTGCGTTACAACCGATTTGGTTAGCATTGATTTTACCACCGTCCGTGATGTTATCACATGGAGAAACAGTCACAACGATTACGTTGGACTCTTTGATAAAATCTGTACAGCCAACTGATCTTACGCAACGAACAAAAAATGTCGTAGCGGTAGTGTAACCTGGATCATAATTTTTACCCGTTCCGCCTGGAATCATGTTCCATTGCGAAAAATTAGTGTTAAAAGGGTTTGTTGTGTACAACCATTGGTACTCGTACGAACCCGAGCCGCCTGTGGCAGGAGAGGTTTCGACGATTGGTTGTGGATCGAAAGGTACGTTAGATGGCTGATTGCAACATACTGTACCACCGCCTGTAACATTGTTACATTGCGCTAAGGCAGAAGTAGAAATTGCAAAACTCGCTACAAATAACAACCAAGATAAAACCAACTTAGTGTAGAATTGGTAAGACTTCATGTGTGTGTAAAGTTTTAGTTAAAAAAAAAAGGTAATTTAAAAAATTTAATAGGTTTATTTTAATATAATATATTCTTACTTTTATTCAATTATTTTTCATTTCTTGCTCAATCACAGAGCAATGCAAACTATTTTTTTAACACTTATTTATTTTCCAAATAAAAATTTGTTGTAACAAAATCTCTATTCGAGATTGTGTCACAAACTTCAGCTAAATTTTTTAAATAGTTAAGAAAAACTTAAAATTTTCAAAAATAGTATGATTGCTTATAGTTCAATACTAAAAGTATTCAATAAAGCAGAAAACAATAAAATTACAATGAATTACGTACCTCAAATGAGAAAATTTAAAGGCTTAACCGATCGGAATATGGGAGGAATATTCTACAAGTGCGCGCTTATTGGGGTTTTTTCTCTAAGTAAGGTCAAATTTATATCTTTTATTTCGTTTATCCAAACAAAATAAAAGATTTCTATGTTTATTTCCTGTTACAGAAAATAAAATAGGAGAAATAAATAAGCATAATATTTTTTTTTGGCATAAATATTGCAATTTATATTAATGTATTTTTCAACGAAATATAAATTCCTGAGCAGTTTTTTAATTTTTCATTTACTATAAAAAAACTGTTTTATGCTTATCTTATATATTGCAACAATCGCTTTTGTGCTTGGCACGTTTCTTATTATTATAGATCGTTTTATCTCTCAAAAAGGAAAACGTTAATCTTTTCTTTGCATTATTTTGTAACTTCCTCAAATATAGCTATCATTGTGCTTTAATTGAGAAAACAATGCAAAATGCTGAATATCCTTCAATAATACAAACCGAACTCGGTTTTTTTGAGAAACGTAAATTTAAAAAATTTTACAACAATTTTATTGGAAACAGTGATTTTGCTATTACTATCGGAGATAGTAATGGCAACATTTCTGAGGTGTTGCTTCAACTTGGCGCATTGGTTTTGGTGGTAGAACCTTTGCCTGAAAACTTTGAGTATGCTGAAAAAAAGTTAAAAAGTTATCCTCAAACTATTCTTCTTCATGAAGATATTGGGGCTTTTAATGCGCAATTCACGTACAATGAGGCTTATGAAAAAAATATCTTACCATATAGTAGTAATCTGACCGTAGCGGCTAATCAGTCGGTAGTAAAAATTAGGACAATAGATGAGCTGATAAGAGAGTATGGTTTGCCTGCGTTTATCAAAATCAATGCAAATGGTTTTGAAAATGAGGTTTTAAAAGGTCTTAATTCGCCAATTTTGCTTGTTTCTGTTTCTTTTTACTCTTATTTGCACCATAAAACGACTGAAAATATCCGCCGTTTTATGGCAATTGGCGATTACGAATTTAACTGGATACTGAACGAAGAAGCTAAATTTCAATCGAAAGAATGGCTTTCTGCAAAGGAATTGAATACTTCGATGAGTGATTTTACGCAAGCTCGTTTTTCGGGAGAAATTTTTGCAAGGCTGAAAGTTAAAGGCGATTTGAGTATTTGATTGTTTATTCAAAAATAATAGTTTTATTTCCGTGTACAAAAACGGCATCGTCAAAGACTAATTTCAAGGCTTTGGAAAGTACCATTTTCTCCACATCTCTGCCTGCTTGCGACATTTCTGTTGCCGAAAAAGAATGATTTACGTGCAACACATCTTGCATAATGATAGGTCCTTCATCAAGATTATTGTTCACAAAATGTGCGGTTGCACCAATGATTTTCACACCTCGCTCAAAGGCTTGTCTGTAAGGATTTGCGCCTATAAATGCTGGCAAAAACGAGTGATGAATATTGATTATCTTATTAGAAAAATGTTTTACAAAATCAGGTGACAGTATTCTCATGTATTTTGCCAATACGACATAATCAGGCGAATAAGATTTTATAGCTGCCAAAATTTCTTCCTCATGCGCTTCTCTTGTTTTATTTTCATGTGAAATAAAACAAAATGGAATTCCAAATTGCGTAACAAATTTTTCTAACACATTATGATTTCCTATTACTGCTAATACATTGATATTCAAATCATTAAACTGATTTTTTATTAAAATCTCTCCTAATGCGTGATGTTCTTTTGTAACTAAAACCACAACATTTTTTTTCTCTTTTGTACTGATACGAATATTGGCATCGGCTGGT
>JANMGN010000280.1:0-2596 GCA_031374645.1 Chitinophagales bacterium
ATTTTGTTTAGCACCTGATGACAAATCGTCAATTTTTTTAGTGACTATGTTGTTGTAAAGCATTAGCCCTTGTCTATCGTGAATTATTTTACATTCTTGTTTTTGACGCTCACGAATTTCTCTAAACTCTGACGTAGGAATTTCATTGTAATTTATTTTTTCCTTTAAATCCTGCCATTCAGAAATTACTAAAATTGACCTGTATTGTAAGAGTATTCCTGCTAACTCTAAATCTATGTCTTCATTGTAGTTGAAACCAGATGATGCATAAGATAATAGAATATCTATCGCCTTGTTTTTTTGTTCCTTTGTTCCATTCGCCCAATAATATGTGGCCCACATTTTTGTAAATGCAGCATAATATCGTTTCTCGTGTGACCCATTATTATTGAAATAGTGGCTATAATCGTCCAAATACTTTAATACCAAATCCTTTTTACCTAAATCAACAAGGTGTGCAGCCAAATTTAAAACGGCTGCCAACTTAACTTCTGTGGGACTTGTTGCCCTGTTAATTATCTGTTTGTAATTGTCAATTACTTCTATTTCGTTTTTTGCTAATCGATTTGCATTGGCTGTGAGAAGTAACGAATGTTCTACATCTAACGTCCTATCTCTATTTACTTGATTTCTTCGACTAATGCAATTCCCTTTGAAAGAACTGCTTCTTTTTTCAAAATAATCGCTCATTATTTGAAAAATCTCTTTTGAGTATATTTCAAAAAATCGTTTTTCAATGTCAATCTTGATTATCTTTAATTTTTCTAATTCGTTCACAACTGAATTGAAAATATCAAAATCATGTTCAAGGTTTAAAATATACTGGGCTTTTTCAATTACGTTACTTAAATCATCTTGACTAACCAATAGGCTTAAAATAACAAATAAATCTTTCCCTTTGGGAGAAAGATAATCATCATAAATCCTTCCATAAAGAAAATTTATAGCATTTTGACTTTCTCTGATGTTGTAAATTAAAGCGTCTTCAAATCCTTTTTGTCCTAAAATGAAAGCAAATTGAAAAATGAATAGTGGTCTTCCACTCGTAATTTCAAATACTTTATGTGCTTTTTCAGGATTTTCTAAATCACGTTTAACCTTTTCTTCATTGCTTAACTCTTCATTTCGTATTACTTCTAACAAAAATTTATTTGTTTCTTCATCCGTCAATTCATTTGTTTGAAGTTCCTGACCAATAATGATATTGGCTCTTGTTGTAATAACAACCTTGTGATGATTGATGTCAAGTTGAAGGATAAAGGAAGAAATATTTTCTTTTTCCTCCTTTGAAAAAGTTTCAAAATCGTCAACAACCAATAGCATTTTACCATTAAAATTTATTATCTCGTTTGGGTCTTCGCTATCTGTATTAAAAACTACTTTATTTATCCCTTTGATTATTTCAGCAAGAGTTGAAACCCTATCTTTAATATCTTCAATACGACCTGTAAAGTAGTTATACTTCCTATCCTTTGCAGATAGAAAAATTATATAATCAAATACTTTTCTTTCGTCATTTGCTAAATCTTCGCAAAGGCTTTGGATAGTTGCTGTTTTGCCAACACCTCCATGACCCCAAACAGTAGCACAAACAGAGGCTTTTTTGGTTAAAAAGTCTCGGATTTTCCTTTTTATCCCAATATCAATATATTTTCTATAATTATTTTCGTACTGATTACGGATTGTTCCATTATGGCTTTTTATTTTAATGCCGTCATTGACAACATCTAATTCGCAAAGTTCACTCCACTCTTTAAATAACAATCCTGTTTCAAGTAACCTATTGTATTTAACTTTACCCAATAGTTTTTCATCAATGCTACAAAAAATATAAAATTCCCTCCCAAATGCGGCAATCTCAATAAATGGTGAAAGCCTAAAATAGTTATTAATCCCGTAACAACCATAAAGACTGTTCAATGTAAATTGATTTATTTCCTTCGGACAAGACCATGCCGTATAGTTTACACCATCATGCTTATAGTTAATGCCTTTGTAAACATTATTTTCAAGCGATGAGATGTAAATTAAATCGACATTTTCTTTGAGAACAGGTACATTAGACGATAATACATTGTCATATAATTCTTGAAGTACATTTAATAAATTATCTGCGCCATCTTCAAAAACAAAACCGTGTCCAATTTTTTCATTTCTTATTGGGGTATAGTTTTCTATTGATTTCCTTAATTTTCCATTTTTAAATATTTCTTTTTCAATATCCAGTTTACGGCATATTTCAACTATGCTACCAATCGTAGGTTTTGTGATGAATTGGAAAACATACTCTCTGTCCTCGTCATCAAGTTTGTCAATATTTTTATTCCAAAGGTAGCCCAACAGATATACCAAAACATATTCAAAGCGGGCTTGAAAATGTTGCTTTAATGCTGACTTGTCGCCCATAGATTGAAGAAAATCTATGCGTTGGTCAATCTGTTTTCTTATATATTCCATATTTATTTATTCTTGTTTTTTTATTTTTAGTTGCCGCCATCAAGCGCACTGCCGAAGGCAGTCCTGCTTTGCGGCAGTGCAGAGTTCTTTGCAGTGCCTATTCTCAGAAAGATGTGTTCCGAGGGCTTTGGCAGTGCGC
>JANMGN010000283.1:0-9017 GCA_031374645.1 Chitinophagales bacterium
GATATTCTCTTTTTATATGCGGAAGGGACTGGTAAAATATCTACAATAAATCAAGCTGCAAGTAGTATAATAACTGAAATGAATTTAATCACAAATAATAGTAAAATATTTGCTCGTTTTCATAATGTTGGTGTAGAACCAGCCCCTTACAACACCAGTTATATCTCTAAAGGGTTTAATCAAGGCGAGGTAACAAACTGGGCTACAAATCAAGGGAATGTACCTGCTGTTAAAAGTCTTAGAGAGGCTAGGAAAGCAGATATTGTTATTGTTTTATACAAAGCACCTACAAAATATAAAGACGCAAATGGATATGTATATGGTGCGGATGGAGGTTTTGGAAAAGCAACATCCTATGTCGTAGCTCATATTGATTATGTTACGAATAGTAAATATCAAACAGCAATGTTAGGCACAGCTCTTCTAATGGGCGCTGGCTCGGAACGTAGAGCTGGCTTGTACACCTATGCTAAACCTAAAATTTATAATTCAAAATATACAGTTGTACATGAAGGTGTTCCACAAAATAAGTCAAAATATATATCAAATCCTTTGGTAAAGGACGGCTCGTCTACTACTGGAGACAAGGATAAAAAAGATAATTCTAAGTCTATGAACTTAACAGCTTGTACGGTTGAAGGTTATTTTGACCCAAAAGTAAACGTAGCCGTAGAATTACTTGGCGAATTTTGTAAGTTTAAACCAACCAGTGCTTACGTATATGTTACTGGTTTAGAAATAAATGAGTATTGTTTGTCACACAGCCTTGATGGAGGAGTTACATACTCGACCTTTAAATGTCAGAAAGTTGATAAAGCTAAACCTTGGTTGGCAGCAACATTTAATATACCAGCTACAGGTTCGGGCACAATATATGTAAAAACTATTGTTAAAGAAGCTAATGGTTACTTTAAAGAAACTATTTCAGTTATTATATTAACAAATTGTCTTGATAATCCAACGTTGAACAGACAATTTAAAGAAAATAGTATAAAAAACGTTTTTATTTCTCCAAACCCGACACAAGGAGATTTTGTAACACTTATAACTGGTTTTAAAGATAAAAGTGTAAAAATAAATTTAATAGATGCTAAATCAAGCAGTATCTTATCTACTTTAGACAAAAATATTGATTCAGATGAGTACAATCAAGATTTCGACACTTCTAATTTAACCAATGGTTTGTATTTTTTACAGTTGATTTCTGGAGAAATTATCATAACTAAAAAAATAATTATTGCACATGATTAATCAACATATAAAGACAATACTTGGAGTATTTTTGATACTATTTGTATTTACACATTGTTGTAAAGAAACAATAACTACCAACAATGATATTGCGCCAGACGACTATCGGTTGTGGAGTAAAGGAAGTTGTAACCGTTACTTCAAGGAAGCTGATTCTGCAAGCACTATAAAACCAATTTGGGCTGCTGATTATGTAACTACCTTTTTTTTACCTGGCGATTCGCTTTGTAGAATTAGAATTGGAACATATTATTTGTCAGGAGTTCCCTATGAAGCATTAGTTATTACAAATATCCCTGTAAAAGAAAAACGAATTACAGTGGCGGATCGTTTCCGACTAGATCTAGCTAATGCGCCTGCGAGCGATTATAGTAGGTATAAAGATATAAAGGGCTTTGAATCGCCACTTGAGTTATTTGACTTAGTTGAGGCAGACAAAAACAATCATGTTACCTTTACCAAAATAGATAAAGAAAATAATATAGTAGAAGGTACATTTGACTTAGCATTTTATAGTTTTGCAAGAAAAGATACTTTGTATTTTAAAAATGGAACATTTGTAGCAGCGTACCCAAGGAAGTTATAAAACAAAAAGCCATCTTATATTATAAGGTGGCTTTTTTTATCCAGCACCAAAAAATATTTCTCTTTATTTCCTCAAAAACTTCTGTTTTCTCCTTTTTGCGATTAACTTTGCTGTATTCTTTTTAAAAGACATACAATACTATGGTAACTCGCTTTACAGACTTTGATATATCGCTTTTTCGTTCGGGAAAACATTTTCGTATTTACGACAAACTCGGTAGTCATGTGATGACTACTGACGATGGGATTCAAGGGACTTATTTTGCTGTTTGGGCTCCAAATGCTACAAAAGTAAGTGTTATGGGCAATTTTAACAAGTGGAATACGACAAAAAATCAACTTTCGGCTCGCTGGGATCATTCTGGAATTTGGGAAGGTTTTATTCCTGACGTACAAAAAGGCGATACCTATAAATATGAAATCACGAGCTATGACGGACGAAAATTTCCGAAAGGTGACCCTTATGCACGCCGTTGGGAAATGCCGCCTTCTACTGCTTCTGTGGTTTGGGATACTTGGTATGAGTGGACAGATACGGAGTGGATGGATACCCGCAAAAAAGAAGTAGATACCGTAAAACCATATTCGGTTTATGAAGTGCATTTGGGGTCTTGGCTCAAAAAATCGCCTGATGCAGATGGTTTTTTGACCTATATCGAAATGGCGGATAGTCTGGTCGCTTATGTTCAAAAAATGAATTTTACGCACGTAGAGTTGTTGCCTATCATGGAGCATCCGTACTATCCGTCGTGGGGCTATCAGGTGGCGGGATATTATGCGCCTTCTAATCGCTACGGTTCGCCACAAGATTTTATGTATTTGGTAGAATGTTTTCACAAAGCAAATATTGGTGTAATTTTGGATTGGGTGCCTTCGCATTTTCCTACGGATGGGCATGGTTTGTCTTATTTTGATGGTACGCATTTGTACGAACACGAAGACCCAAGAAAAGGGTATCACCCTGATTGGAAAAGTTTAATTTTCAACTATGACCGTGGCGAAGTGCGTAGTTTCTTGATTTCCAACGCTTTATTTTGGCTGGAGCGTTATCATATTGACGGACTTCGGGTAGATGCGGTGGCTTCTATGCTTTATTTGGATTATTCTCGAAAAGAAGGCGAATGGATTCCGAATGAATATGGTGGTAGAGAAAATCTCGAAGCAATTGCTTTTTTGAGAGAATTTAACGAAGCGGTTTATGCCAATTATCCTGATGCAGTTACGATTGCAGAGGAAAGTACCGCTTTCGCAGGCGTTTCAAAACCTACTTATGACGGTGGTCTTGGTTTTGGGCAAAAATGGATGATGGGCTGGATGCACGATACTTTGCGCTATATGGGCAGAGAAACGGAGCATCGTGCTTGGCATCAAGACGAGATTACTTTTAGCATAGTATATGCTTTTTCTGAAAGTTTTATGTTGCCGCTTTCGCATGACGAGGTTGTTCATGCAAAAGGCTCGCTCATAGGGCGTATGCCTGGTGACGAATGGCAAAAATTTGCTAATTTGCGGACGCTTTTTGGTTATATGTTCACGCATCCTGGGACAAAATTACTTTTTATGGGTGGCGAATTTGCGCAATATGAAGAGTGGAGTCACGATAGAGGTTTGGATTGGCACGTGATAGAAAAAAGCCCTTTGCGACAAGGGATGCAGCTTTTGGTAAAAGATTTGAATACGCTATATCGCTCAAAAACAGCACTTTATGAATTGGGTTTTAGCTACGAAGGGTTTGAGTGGGCAGATTATAATGATCGTCAAAATTGTATTATTTCGTATTTTAGAAAAGATAAAAAAGGGAATACGGTATTAGTTGTTTGTAATTTTTCGCCAAAAGTTCATTATTCTTATGAGCTTGGTGTTGTAACGGCTGGTACTTGGAGTGAAATTTTGAATACAGATAATACGATTTATGGTGGTAGTAATTTGCTCAATAGTGAGCCGATAGAAACAGCCGCAGTTGAAAAACACAATCGTCCGCAGTCTTTGACCATAAAAATTGCGCCTTTGGCAACGATGGTTTTTGAGTGTACGAAAAAAGTAGAACTGAAAAAGGTTATAAAAGCTAAAAAAAGGTAATTTACTAATTTGACAATTACTAATTTGATAATTTGAAAATACAATGAAATTATTAATTTTTAATTACAAATTATTCATTAAATATCGAATGTTTTCTCGAAAAGAAATTTATTATACTTTATTTTTACTTATTATCTATGCAGTTGGCATTGTAGGTATATCGTTACCGTTGCACTCTGATTTTGTCAGATTGACACCTTTAAATCTTTGCGTTTCTTTGTTGGTTGTACTTTTATATCAAGAAAAATGGAGTAAAAACCTTGTTTTTGCCTTGCTTTTAAGTTATTTTATAGGCTGGTCAGCCGAAGCAATAGGTATCAAATATGGGCAATTATTTGGCGATTTTTACCATTATGGCGATGCGATGGGTTGGCAAGTTTTACAAACACCGCTTACAGCAGGCTTACTTTGGGTTATTGTTTCGAGTGGTTCGACTGCGCTTTGCAATTTTATTTTTAAAGAAAAATCTTGGTTTTTAAAAAGTGTTTTTGGTGCATTAGTTTTGGTTATTTTAGATATTTTAATAGAACCCGTAGCTGCAAAATTAGATTTTTGGCAATGGCAAAATCATATTGTTCCATTTCAAAATTACGTTGGTTGGTTTATAGTTGGTTTTGTACAACTACTTGTTTATCAGTTGTTTATACCCAATTTAAAAAATAAAATTGCTGTAGTTTTATTGTTTATACAGTTTATTTTCTTTGGTATTTTCTGTATTTTGTGAAAAAAAACTCCTTTCAAACCAAAATCTGAAAGGAGTTTTTTTTGGTTCATCCATGATTTTGGCGGAATAGATTTATTGCGCTCTATAAACTCGTGAGGTATTGAAGACCTCACGGGTTTTACCGTGGAAGTTCCGCCAAAATCTGAAAGAAGTTTTTTTTAATTTTTTAGTATTGGCTTACTCGTATTTTCTATCACTAATTTCCAACCTGCGCCTTCCACCATAAACCTAATCATATCTATCAGTTTATTACCTTGTGCGCTTGCGCTGCGTTTGAGTTCGCTTTCTTCTGCTTTTTGTCGGATAAAATCTTTCGCTTTATCTTGTAATTCGGTATAATCTTTTGCTGTAAAACTATTAAAAGTCCCTTCGCTGATGTCGTAATATTTCAAATTATGGTCAAGCGAAAGTATTTCTGGCTCGGGTAATGCGCTGATAGTCAGTGTTTTAGTTAGAGCATCGCTTTGTAGATTCATTTTTTGTAAATCATAGCCGACCGAAACTTTAGCATCTACGAGTATGATTATTTTTTTTTGAAAAGGAAAAAAATCATAGCCCCAATAATCTTTGTGGTTGTATATTTCTGACAAATTTCCTTCGACCGTAACTAATTTTGTCACTGCCCGAATTTTATCCAAAAGCACTTTTGATTGCTCTTGTGCCGTTATTTCTTTTAGCGAAACAAGGTATTTATGCGTCATAAAACCTGCTCCGAAAAGCAAAATAGCAAATATTAAATTGAGAAAACGAGTAGTCATTTTTAATTTTTTTCTTAGAGTAGCAAATCCGTTGCTATTTTTTAAAATCGGTTAATTGTGTACTGTGTATTGAGAGCCGTAGGTTCGGAATTTTTGGTAGCGGTGGGTTTAACCCACCGTTAGATAGCAAAAACAGTTTTGAGTGCCGTAGGTACGATACATTTTAGCCTAAAAAAAATGGACTAAATAAGTAGCAACGGATTTGCTACACTAAGATTTTTTTCAAATAAATAGACGTATAGAAAAACCAAACCTTGACAAGATTTTTAAATCCTGTCAAGGTTGATGCTAATTATAATTTCGTAAAAATTATTTACAAATCAAACTTAATTCCTTGTGCCAGAGGTAGTTGTGTACTGTAATTGATTGTATTTGTTTGACGACGCATATAAGCCTTCCAAGCATCAGAGCCACTTTCACGACCTCCGCCTGTTTCTTTTTCGCCACCAAAAGCACCACCAATTTCTGCACCACTTGTACCGATATTTACATTTGCAATACCACAATCTGAACCCGCTACCGAAAGGAATTTTTCTGCTTCACGCATATTATTCGTCATAATTGCAGAAGAAAGTCCTTGTGGAACGCCATTTTGCATCGCAATTGCTTCATCAAGTGTACTATATTTCATTAAATATAAAATCGGAGCAAATGTTTCGTGTTGCACGATACTGTAATGGTTTTCTGCTTCTGCGATACAAGGTTTTACGTAGCAACCGCTTTCGTAACCTGCACCTTCCAAAACACCACCTTCTACGATAAAGTTTGCGCCTTCTTCTTTTGCTTTCGCAATTGCTGAAAGATACATTTCCACAGCACCTTTATCTATCAGTGGTCCAACGTGATTATTTTGATCCAAAGGGTCGCCAATTCGCAACTGACCATAACCTTTTGCCATTTTTTCTTTTACCGTATTGTACATACTTTCGTGAATAATCAAGCGACGAGTTGTAGTACAACGTTGTCCTGCTGTACCTACTGCACCAAAAACTGCACCTGTCAAAACGATGTCAATATCCGCACTTGGCGTCACGATAATCGAGTTGTTTCCGCCCAATTCTAAGATGGTTCTGCCCAAACGAGCCGCAACCGTAGCGGACAAAATTTTACCCATGCGAGTGCTTCCTGTCGCTGAAACCAAAGGAACACGAGTGTCTTTGCTCATCCATTCGCCTACCTTGTAATCGCCCGTGATGATACAGCTGATTCCTTCTGGTAAGTCGTTGTTTTTCAATACTTTATGTAAAATATTTTGACAAGCAACACTACACAAAGGTGTTTTTTCAGAGCCTTTCCATACACAAACATCACCGCAAACAAACGCCAACATAGCATTCCAAGACCATACCGCTACTGGGAAGTTGAAGGCAGAAATAATACCGCAAATACCCATCGGATGCCATTGCTCGTACATACGGTGGCTCGGGCGTTCAGAGTGCATCGTAAGTCCGTACAACTGACGAGAAAGACCGACCGCAAAGTCGCAAATGTCTATCATTTCTTGTACTTCTCCAAAACCTTCTTGAAGGCTTTTTCCCATTTCGTAAGATACCAAACGACCCAAAGCGTCTTTTGATTTGCGTAATTCTTCGCCATATTGACGGACAATTTCGCCACGTTTTGGAGCTGGTATTTCACGCCACGTTTTGAAAGCTGCTTCTGCACCTGCAATCGTAGCTTCGTATTGTTCCCGTGTAGTTACGCTTACGCTGCCGATAAATTCGCCATCTACGGGCGAAAATGATTTGATGTACTTACGAGAAGTTTCGCTTTGCAAACCTGTGCTTGTACCTGCGTTATTTCTTTTTAGTCCTAATTTTCTTAAAAAATCCTTTTCCATTAAAAAATTATATTTGGTTAGAAAGTATTGCAAAGGTAGTTGAAAAAATCAATTTACCAAACTTCTCACTTTTTCCATTTCCAAATCTTTATTTTCCAAAACAGACTTCACGTCATATTGTATATTAATATCTGGAAAAATGCCTCTACCAAATTTCTCAGGTGTAAGCTCGTGTTCCACTCTGAAAAATGGAAAACGATATTGTACTTTGGTATTAGGCAAAGCTAAGTAGCTCATTGTCATTGCGTTACAACCTCTTTCGCCGCCGCCAGTTTCTTCTCCGATAAATATACCACGCTTATTTTTTTTCAAAAAAGCGGTTGTCATAGCTGTCGCTGAAAAACATTCGCCATTTATGAGAACATATAATTTTCCATCGTAATGGTATTTTTTTCGCACTTTTGTTTTGATGAAAATATCATACATAGAGTCGGTTTTTATGCTTGTTACGCCAGTTCTTTTAGGAATTAAAGGAAACAAACGGTTTGTTATACTTAAGCCAAGTCCTTTGCCTCTTGTCTTTTTTATAAATGATGGTTTTTTATTTTGGCGATAAATATGTACAGTTTCTTGTTTGTCAATGAGGTAACTCAACAAATGTCCTGGATGGAAAATCATGCCACCACCATTGCCTCGAACATCTAAAACCAGATGTTCTATCTTATTTTTTTCGATGTATTTAAACGCTTTTCGGTACAATTTCCAGAAGCCAATTGGTGTAAAAATACCTATTTTTAAGACAGCGATTTTAGGGTTTTTTTCATCTAAAAAAAACGTATTTACTTTTTTATTGCTGTATAAAATGTTTGGTTTCGTTTTATTTTTATCTATCGAAAAAGGAAATTCTTTGGCAACAATAGCTGGAATTTCTACTTTTTTTTCTTGTAAAAGACTGTCTTTTAGCACGATGCTAAAAGTATCTTTTTCTTCATTGAGGCGAGGATACCATTGCTGAAAATGTCTTGCGCCAATGCGAGTGCGATGTGTTTCGTTGTAGCCATCGGATATAAAAGAGTTGGCAAGGTTTTTTATCAAATCGCTACTGCGAACACCATTTACACTGAGGATTTCTGTACCCTTTTTTATGGTACTATCTTTTGAGTTATTTTCTTTTATAAATAGCTGATTACCAATAGAAAATATATCGAAAGGAACATACTTTGTACTGCTTTTTTTCAAATATTTTATCCTCGCTTCGGAGTTAGAAAGGCTCGAATGTCCGCAACGAATCTGCGCCAACACAGGGAATAAATCGTTGCGAAACTGACGGTCTGTAAGGTCTTTGTCAAGTGTTTTTGCAAAGCTATCAAAGACTTGATTTAGACTATCTTTGGGCGTGTACCAATACAATCCTGGATGCGATTCTTCCAGACATTTTCTCAAAAATGTAAAGTCTTCTTGCAGTTGTGCAGGAGTAAAAGTTTTTTTTGGATCGTAGATTTCTTTTTGAGCCAAAATGCTATTTGCAAATAAAAGAAATAGGGTAGTGTAGGTTATTTTTTTCATCATAAGACATAGACGATTGAAATAGGTTTTTGGTTGTATAAAAGGGGTGGAATATTTAGATTTTTTTTTACGTTGTTATCTGTTGTGTAAATAGGGCTAATACTTAATTCTGTTCAATGAATATAGGAGAATGAAAAAAGCTGTTTCAAACAATGAAACAGCTTTTTTGTAATGAAATAAAACTAACTATCGCACAATTACTACCTTATGCCAACTCATTTCGCCTGTATTTTCTGATTTTACAAGCACCTGATAAATACCTGATTCCCAATCT
>JANMGN010000295.1:0-6717 GCA_031374645.1 Chitinophagales bacterium
CTACCTATACTTCTTCAATTCCACATTCGCCACAACGCCTCTGTGTACCTCATCAGGGCCATCGGCGAGGCGCATAATACGTCCGTAGGCGTAAAATGCAGCAAGTGGTGTATCATCGCAAAGACCTTGCCCGCCAAAGAGTTGCATCGCTTGGTCAGTGATGCGGCAAACGAGATTTGGCGCAACCACTTTTATCTGCGAAACTTCACTTAGTGCGCCCATAACACCAACCGTATCAAGCAAATACGCTGTTTTTAGCACCAACAGACGAGCCATATCAATATCCATTCGGGCATTTGCGATGAGGTCACGGTTGCCGTTGAGGTTTAAGATGGGTTTGCCAAAAGCTACACGACTAAGACCTCTTTCTATCATCAGTTTCAAGGTACGCTCGGCTGTACCTATCAGGCGCATACAGTGATGTATCCGCCCTGGACCAAGGCGACCTTGTGCGATTTCAAAGCCCTTACCTATGCCTTTTATAAGCGCAGTTTTGGGTAAACGGACATTGGTAAAACTAACTTCTCCGTGTCCAAAAGGTGGGTCGTAAGCGCCAAAAACAGAAAGCATCCTTTCTACCTTCACGCCTTCTGTTTCCATAGGTACTAAAACCATAGAGTGGCGAGCGTATTTTTCTGCATCAGGAGAAGATAAACCCATGAAAATCAATACTTTACAATTGGGATGACCGATACCTGTACTCCACCATTTTCTACCGTTTAGGATAATATCGTCGCCTTCTTCGGTAATAGTTGCTTCCATATTTGTAGCGTCGCTTGAGGCTACATCGGGTTCTGTCATACAAAAAGCGGAACGGATTTTACCTTCGAGCAAAGGCGTGAGCCATTCGTTTTTTTGTTCCTCTGAGCCATACTTCCAAAGGACTTCCATATTGCCTGTATCTGGCGCATTGCAATTGAAAACTTCTGGAGCGATGAGCGATTGCCCTGTTATTTCTGCCATCATAGCATATTCGAGGTTCGTGAAACCGCTAATTTCTGGTAAAAATAAGTTCCATAAACCTTCGCTTTTTGCTTTTGCTTTTAAAATTTCTATTTGCGGATATACCGTCCACGTTTTCCAATTCGGATTAGCGTGTTGTTCAGCAGATTGCATTTCTTTTTCCAAAGGGAGAATATCCTCGTTAATAAACTGTTGTATGCGCTGAATAGTATTTTTTGCTAAAGTAGATATTGGAAACATAGGTTTGTAATGAATAATTTAAAATGAATAATTAAAAATGAACAATGGTTCATACATAATTTGCTAATTGGTAAATGTTTTAGCCCAAAAGTAAGTATAAAAAAAACAATTTTTATTTTCGCAGCAAATTATTTAATTTTATTTCATAAAAAACTACATTTGCAATATTTTTTATCAAAAATTTTAAACGAACAAAAATTATGAATTCAAAATTAATACTTTGGTCAGTGACGGTTGGGCTTGGCGGATTACTGTTTGGCTTAGATACGGTGGTCATTTCGGGCGCAAATCTACCTATAAAAGAGCTTTGGCATACGTCGCCTTTGTTTCACGGTTTTTTTATTATGTCTATGGCGCTTTGGGGAACGGTGGCTGGCTCACTTTTGGGCGGCATTCCGACCGAAATTTATGGTAGAAAAAAAGTTTTATTTTGGATAGGTATTTTGTTTACCGTATCTTCTTTGGGAACAGCGATTGCGCCTGATCCTTATACCTTTTCATTTTTTCGCTTTTTAGGAGGCATCGCAATTGGTGCGTCTTCGGTAACAGTACCTACTTATATTTCTGAGATTTCGACTTCCGAAAATCGTGGAAAACTGGTTGGAACATATCAGTTCAACATCGTTTTTGGTATCTTGATTGCCTTTGTTTCCAATTATCTATTGAAAGGTTTTGGAGGTGCTGATGATTGGCGTTGGATGCTCGGAATTTTGGTAATTCCTTCGGTTTTATACACCGTTTTGGTTATGAGTGTTCCAGAAAGTCCACGTTGGTTGATTGCGAATAAAAATGATTTGGTGGGCGCAGAAAAAGTATTGGCTGCTATCGGGACACCTGATGTGAAAGCAGAAATTGCAGCGATTCAAGCCGCACAATTGGAAGAAAAATCTTCCAAACAAGTTGGTTTTTTTAGTGGAAAATACAACAAATTGATACTTTTAGCCTTTTTTATTTCCTTTTTTAATCAGTGGTCGGGCATTAATTTCATCTTATATTATGCGCCCGAAATCTTAGAAAGAGCTGGTTTGGCTTCTAAGGACTCTTTAGAAAATTCCATTTACATAGGTGGTACAAATTTGATTTTTACCTTTGTAGGCTTATATCTGATAGATATTTTGGGTAGAAAAACACTTTTGATAATTGGTTCGTTGGGCTACATCGTTAGTTTGGCAGCAGTGGCTTGGTGCTTTTATACAGGTGCTGGAGCGACGCTTTTGCTGAGTTTTTTACTGATGTTTATCGCTTCTCATGCTATTGGGCAAGGTGCGATTATTTGGGTGTTTATTTCAGAAATATTTCCTAATAATGTACGTGCCTTTGGGCAAGCGTTCGGTAGTGGAATGCACTGGGTTTTTGCAGCAATTATTACGCTGATTACGCCCCTTTTTTTAGATTCAAAAGAAGGTATTTGTAAAGATAACCCTTATCCTATTTTTGCTTTTTTCTCTTTTATGATGATTTTGCAATTGGTCTGGACGCTTACAAAAATGCCAGAAACGAAAGGTGTTTCGTTGGAGGATTTACAGAAAAAATTGATGAGATAATAATACAAAAAAAACCACTACAATTTGGATTGTAGTGGTTTTTTTATTTTAAGAATACAATTTCTAAGTACAATTTTTCTCATTCATCGGAAATAAACAGCATTTTGTCGCTTTGAGAGCAACCTTTTTCTTTTGTCGCACGTCTGTAAAAATAAATAACATTATTTTTGTAAAAAATCGAATACAAATGAAAAAACTACTCCTTCTATTCCTTTTATTGAGCGTTAAAAGCGCATTTGCTCAAAATATTTCACTTGAAATAGTAGTGAAAACAGATAACGGCGAAACGCCTGATTTCGTCACTTTGCTCGTCAAAAAAGGTAGCGATAGTACGCTTGTACATAGCGGTACTCTTGACGAAAAAGGAAATACAAAAATTAAAATACAAAGTGACCAATCCTATTACATCAGTATTAGTAAATTTTCGTACATCCCTCAAAATCAGCTCTTTATAGCAAAAAAAAGTGATGAAAAATTAGAGTTTATTTTGAAAAATACTGCTACAAATCTCAACGAGGTAGTAATAACGCACAAAGAAAAACTAATGAAACAAGACGACGACAAAACAATTGTAGATGCCGAACAGCTTGCAAAATTAGCTTCTAATGCGTTTGAAATTATCGAAAAAGTGCCAGGTGTAATTGTGGTTGATGACAATGTTTTTTTAGGAAAAGCCGAAGCTGCCAAAATCTACATCAATGGTAGAGAAATGAAAATCACAGGCAGCGATTTGGCGGCAATTTTGAAAAGTATGCCTCCGACGGCTATTGCAAAAATAGAAATTTTGCGTACTCCGAGTGCCAAATATGACGCTTCGAGTAGTGGTGGCATCATCAATATTGTGTTGAAAAAAGGGGTACGTTTGGGAACTAACGGCACCGCTAATGTGAATTTTAATCAAGGAAGGTTGCCTCGTTTTTCAGCAGGTTTTACGCTAAATCATGGCAATGACAAGCAAAATAACTACTTTAATTATCAATACGCAAATCGAAACGGCTATGATTCCTTGACTACAAATCGTTTTTTTAATAGTGATGCTTCTCGATTTTTTCAACGTGCTTATACAACTACACCACAGCAATCGCACTACATAGCGAGTGGTTTTGACCGAGCAATTAGCCCGACTTTTAGCATCGCAAATGACCTAATTTTTAACCAAGAAAAATCTGAACCCAACATCAGTAACAGTAGCACAATTCGCTCGCTCGCTGACGAAAAACTATTGTCAGAAATTGGTTCAGAGCTGAAAAATGAAAGTCGAAAAATCAATATCAATAACACACTCAGTGTTATTAAAAAGTTGGATACTATCGGGAGCGAGTGGAATAGTAGCTTGAACTATATTTTTTCAGATGCTAATACCGACCAAACGTATAGAAATATTTTCTCTCTACAAAATACCTCACGGGAAGGCGTTGGTGTAATAGAAAATCGTAGAAATATCGGCTCTTTTACAAGTGATTTTACAAAAAAATGGAAAAATAATTTTAAGATAGAAACAGGTGTAAAAATTGATATTTTGAGCAACACTTCGAGTTCTAATTTTAAAGTAGATGAAAAGATAGATAACTCACAATCAGCCAATTACACTTATAAAGAAAACATTAATTCAGCGTATTTACAAGGCTCAAAAAAATTTTATGGCATCACGCTAAAAACAGGTTTGCGCATGGAAAATACCAATATGGAAGGGCGACAGACATTTCCTTCTGACACTACATTCAAGGTCAATCGGACAGATTTTTTTCCTTATTTATACATCAGTAGAAGGCTTTTTGAGTTATTTAAAGGTTTTGCAATAACTGGGAACTTTATCGCAAGGCGTAGCATTACTCGTCCGAATTATGGTATTTTAAGTCCTGCGGTACAATATACAGACCCTTTTTATCTGCAAACTGGAAACCCTGCACTCCGTCCACAATTTACGAATACTTATGAATTTAACCTTAGTTTTGAAGATTATCCTATTTTGGCGGTTGGTACAGACGATACAAAAGACGTATTCGGAAAAGTGATTTATCAAAATCCTACCACAAAAATTTTTACAGAAACTTATGACAATTTAGGGAAATTGAAACAATATTATTTGCGGATAGTAGGTGGTATTCCACCTGGCGGCACTTACTTTGGTATAGTAGGAGCTACTTATAACTATCAGATTTACAAGGGTTTATATCAAGGAGAAAACTTAGATTTTAGACGTGGCTCATGGACTATTTTTACTTACCACGAACTCAAATTTAACAAAACTACCTTTATGAGTGCCAACGGTTTTATCCGCATCAAAGGCGTACAAAATTTTTATGAACTCCAGAATATAGGCGAACTTTCGTTGAGTTTGAATAAAAAATTTCCAAAACAAAAATTACAGGTTATTTTGACTGTAAATGATATTTTTCATACTTTCAGACCTGATTTTGAGTTAAAAGTAGGCGGTATTTCGGCTTCGGGACAACGCTCAAACGATACACAACGTGTAGGCGTGACCGTCCGCTACAATTTCGGAGTAGAGACCAATAAAAGCAAAAAAGGTAAAGGTACAAATATTTTTGACATGGTAAATCCTGCGAAAAAAGTGGATTGATAAATGAATAAAAAAACCACTACAATTCTAAATCGTAGTGGTTTTTTTATTTCTTCACAATATAGCTTTTAAATATTTCCTCCAAAGAGCTGTCTTCTTCATTCACGATAAACTTTTTTTCTATAACGACTTTATAGTGATTTTCTACTTCTTTAAAATCTTCTACACCTTTTGTTTCCAAATTTTTGATGAAGTTTTCAAAAAAATTGAGTTCGTTGTAGTCTTCGTTTTCTATCAGATGTTGTTTGTAGGATTCGGCAGCATCTAAAAATTCTCTAAAAAGAAATTCATTTGATTTTTTCTCTTCATCCGCTTCATTGTACTTAAAAATCGCAAATACGACCAATAAAACTACGGATAAGAAGCCAATTGCAAAAGCAATACCAAATAGGATATTATTTAAAAAGTCGAAAAATACAGTCATAATAGGCAATTTTTTGTACGATAAACAGTAACGCTACAAATATACGATTTTATAAGTAAAAAACAAAAAATTAATACTTTTTGTTCCGTTGAATGTCGAAAATCAAGAGTCCGAAGTCGATAAATTTAGCTAATCTTACTCCAAACTCGTCCACTTTGGCTCATCATTTCCATTTTTTTATACAGACCATTATTTTCAACATTTTGTAAATTAGGGTCGAGTTCCAAAATATCTTCTGCGATTTCACGTGCGACTTGAAGGATTGCGCCATCTTTGGCAAGGTCAGCAATTTTGAGATTCAGCATACCGCTTTGTTGTGTACCTTCCATGTTACCAGGACCTCGAAGGCGCAAATCGGCTTCTGAAATCTTGAAACCGTCGGTCGTATCGCACATTGTTTTGATGCGCTCCCGAGCATCGGAACTGAGTTTGTAACCCGACATCAAAATACAAAAAGATTGGTCTGCACCACGACCTACCCTTCCTCGCAACTGATGTAGCTGCGAAAGTCCGAAACGTTCGGTATTTTCAATTACCATCAAAGACGCATTGGGAACATTTACACCGACCTCAATAACGGTCGTTGCTATCATAATTTGCGTTTCTTTTCTTATAAAACGTTGCATTTCAGCTTCTTTTTCAGCAGGTTTCATCTTTCCATGCACGACACTTATTTGGTAATCGGGCATCGGAAAATCTACCGAAAGCGATTCGTAGCCAGCCATCAGATTTTTCAAATCTAAGGTTTCACTTTCTTCTATCAAAGGATAAACGACATAAACTTGTCTGCCTTTTGCGATTTCTTCTTTCATAAAACCATAAACCCGCAAACGCTGTGTTTCGAGGCGATGAACGGTAATTATTTCTTTACGACCTGGTGGCAACTCGTCAATTACCGACACATCGAGGTCACCATAAAGTGTCATGGCAAGTGTTCTCGGAATCGGAGTGGCAGTCATTAC
>JANMGN010000300.1:0-1963 GCA_031374645.1 Chitinophagales bacterium
AAAGAAAATATCACGAAGTGTTTAAAATGCACAAGTTATTTTTTAAGCGTTACAGAAATATTTAGTAGAAAAAGACACCACCTATTCGATTGTTTTATTTTTAAAAATGGTGCAATATTTTAGAATTTTAAGGGAACAATATTTTACATTTGATAATTGCTTTGCGACTTATCAGAGGCGAAGCCATTTATTTTTTTGCAAACCTACCCAAAAGTCAGCTAAAATATGGTCAAGTACGAATTAGGATCACATGACGGAAAAAATGTTATTTTCATACGTTTTGAATACTCCAAAGAACTCAACGAACGAGTACGAAAACTGGTCGGAGTGCGCTGGAGTAATTCCAAAAAATCATGGTATGTCCTTGATAATGAACACAATAGGACACTTTTTCGTATTGAGCAAAAGCCCGTTGGCTATGGTGCAATAGAAAAAATTCACGCTGTAAACGAAACCGCTTACCAGAGGCTTTTGGAGCATCTACAACTGAAAGCATATAGCCCAAATACAATCCGAACTTATCGCAATGAATTTGTCCAACTACTCATTCTTTTGAAAGAAAATGCAGTTGAAGACCTGACACCCGACCGATTGCGCAGTTACTTCTTGTATTGTATCAACGAGCTAAAACTTTCGGAAAATACAATGCACAGCCGCATCAATGCCATCAAATTTTATTTTGAGCAAGTGTTGAAAAGG
This sequence comes from Chitinophagales bacterium, assembly GCA_031374645.1. GTDB lineage: Bacteria > Bacteroidota > Bacteroidia > Chitinophagales > Saprospiraceae > CANHEE01. Next base: position 700 of record JANMGN010000300.1, read on the forward strand.
GAAAAATTTTTCTTTGAGATACCTCGTCCCAAAAAACCTTCACTACTGCCTAAAACAATAAATGCAAAGGACATCAAGCGGCTTTTTGAAGTTACCGAAAACCTAAAACACAATACGATGCTCAAACTTTGTTACGGTGCAGGTTTGCGAGTAAGCGAAATTGTAAACTTAAAAATTACAGACATCGACAGCAAGAATATGCAGCTGTTTATAGAAAGAGCAAAAGGCAAAAAAGACCGTTATGTGAACTTGCCTGAGAGTATTTTGGAACAATTGAGAGTATATTACAAAGAATACAAACCAAAAACATATCTTTTTGAAGGACAATACGAAGGCAAATACAGTACACGCAGCGCACAAAAAGTGTTTCAAGATGCGATGAAAAAAGCGAAAATTAACAAAGAAGTTGGTATTCACGGTTTGCGGCACAGCTTTGCTACACACCTTTTAGAAGCAGGAACAGACATTCGTTTTATACAAGAATTGCTTGGGCACAAAGACATCAAAACGACACTAATTTATACTCATGTTTCAAACAAAAGTATTCAAAAAATAAAAAGTCCCTTGGATAATATTTAAAAATGAAAGGATTAAATAAAGTGCTACTTTTGGGAAATCTCGGGAAAGACCCCGAAGTGCAAACCTTAGAAGGCAATATAAAAGTTGCCAAATTCTCATTGGCAACAACCGAAGCCTACAAAGACGAAAATGGGCAATTACACACACATACCGAATGGCATAATATTATATTGTGGCGAGGTTTGGCAGATTTGGCAGAAAAATACTTACGCAAAGGAAGTTCGGTTCATATAGAGGGAAAAAATCGTACTCGCTCCTTTGATGACAAGCAAGGCGTGAAGCGGTACGTTACTGAAATCATAGCCGAACAACTTATTTTATTAGATAAAAAGGAGTAAGGCAAAAGTACGTATTTTGTATTGTTTTAAAACTAATTTTGAAAAACAATGAAGTGCGCATTTTGTATTGTTACATTTTATTTTTTTTAAAAATAAAATGTAACACGCTTATTTTCAAGTATTTATATTTTTTTTGAAAAATATTTATAAAAATGAAAAATATTGTATAACTTTGCGCTACGGACGATATTGTTCGTATATTATCACGTTAGCGGTCAGGCTACAAGACCCCACACCACTGACAAATAAATTTTATAAAATGACCACTATTGACTTTACACCTTTCCCAGTTTTGATAACTGAAAGTCTAACCCTTCGACAACCATCAACTGATGACCAGCGAGATG
>JANMGN010000359.1:0-3572 GCA_031374645.1 Chitinophagales bacterium
ACTTTTGACTGTTGTTTGTGCTAAGTTAAATGTTTTGGTATAAGATGGAGGCGCACAAGAAGTTGGTGTAGGCGTAGTACCTGCACACTTTTTCAAGATAACTTTTCCAGCAATAAGATTACTATTAGGTACATTTAATTGCTGACTTCCACCATTTACTAAGGCTGTAATTTCAAAAGTTGGACTTGCCGTAGTGGTATTGTTGATATATACAGTAGCCGTAGAACCTGCCGCACCAAGTGTTTTGAATTGTAAATCTAAAATAGAAGTACAATCTGTAAGAGTAGCTCCAGTAGCATTGGGGTCTGACCAACCCATACCTAATTTTCCAGTTGTTACGTTTACTGTGTTAAAACTTCCTAATGTTAAACCATTCAAAGTAGGATTTACACCTTTATATTCCAATTGTGTAGGATCCCATCTGATTTCAAATTGCATACCTTCTATTTTGGTAAATTGGTTCACGTGCAATTTTACATTCACATCAGCACCTACAATATCTGTATATTCTTCTGAAAAAATAAGTCCAAAACCGTTTAAAGTATTTGCAGTGTTACAAGTCCAACAAGGTCCATTTCCACCAGTTCCGCCGCCGCCGCCAGTAGTTCCGCAACCAGTCGTTTTGAAACCAGTTGTGGCACTATACGCACTTGCGCCAGAAGTACAAACTGTTTGTACTTTCACTTCATAGTCGGTACAAGTAACCAACGCAGGAACGGTAAAAGAAGGGACAGTAGAAGTTGCAGTTGTCCAAACTGTTGCTGCTGCTGTTTTATATTGTACATTATAAGAGTTCGCACCAGTTACTGCTGCCCAAGAAGCCGAAGCACTCGTAGTAGCAGGTGTTACATTGATAACCGAAGGAGCTGCACAAGTTGCACCGCCGCCGCCGCCACTTGTCCCAATCACAGGGCTAAATGCTGACTGAGCGGTAAGGTCACTACCGTTTGCGCCTGTGATTTCAGGAGGTACAGGCATATTTCCAAAGAGCATTGATGCCGTACCACTTTTTACTGCTGTAAAATTCACTTTATAAAATAGACCGTTTGCAAAAGAAACAGCACCGCCCGTAGGTGTTGTCCAAGACACACCTAATTTTGAGTTTCCATTTAGTGCAAATAGACCTGGAGTAAGACCTGGAAGGGTCATATCCGAGACACTTACATACGTAAGTTCCGCAGGATTCCAGTTCATGGAATACTGAAAACCTTCGATATTCGTAAAATTAGTGACGTTTACTGTGAAAGACACCGTCGAGCCAGCCGTAACCGACTGTGACTGAGGTGTAATCGAAAAGGTAGGACCTTGTGCTATGCCGAAATTGGTAATCAAACATAGTAATCCTGTCAGCAGGAGTATAGATAACCTGTTCATGAGAAATTGGATTGGGACAACAAAGTTTTACCAATTAATAATTAAAAGTTAATAATTATTAATTTTTAGACTTTGTTAATTGGTTTTAAAATAAAAATTTTTAGGACGATTTTTTTTAATTAAAAAAAGTGGGATACCATTTTTAATTAACTAAAAGTTTTCCACTGAGCGACTCGCCAAAGCTCGTCGTAACGTTGTAAGTGTATATACCCGCCTGTGGAAATTGGCTTTTACCTATCTCTACAAAATGCGTGCCTATATTATAAAAATTATTTATATGAAAAATATTTTTTCCAGAAATATCGTAAAATGCTATATTCACATTGGTCGCTTGCGCAATATCTAATTGCAATTTTGCATTTCCAGAACTCAATGGATTGGGGTAAACGTTGTATAATTTGGTATCAATGAAGCCAAAATCGCTTGTATTTACTGTTCCTATTGATATTTTACCTGTTTTTTTACCAATTTTCATGGCGAGGTTTTTATTATTTAACACTTCTATTACCGCTGGCTCATTGGTCAAATTCAGCAAAGTTTGTTTGTTATTATTTCCAATAACTTTTAACTTGATAGAAAAAATAGCTTTATTTTGTATTGGGTCTAAGCCTGTGCTTTGAGAAGAATTATCATACCAAAGGAAACCTATTTTCCCGAGAGGAGTATTTGTTGTGCCAAAGTTGTCGGTAGCACTCATTTTGGGAAGACCAAAATCGCTAACGCCTTGATATTGTAGCATAGTAGTATCCCATTGTAGAGAGAACTGTGCACCGTAAAATTTGTCGAAAGTGGAAATTTTGATTGGAATAATCAAAACGTTGCCCTGTTGTGCTTGCACATCGGGAACTGAAATGTAGGCAGAATCTATCGGACTCTGTGCTGTTACAGCAATATTGACGAAGAAAAATGACATCACGATAGTGAGTGTCCATCTTAGCATGGTCATGAGACAAATTGGTTTATGTTCAGTAAAAAATTGGATTGGAAACAAAGAATGTTGGACGCTTTATTTCCTTAATCTGAGGACAAATATGATAGTATTGTATTGACAATTGCAAATTATTTTAAATATATTTTCAAAATTTACAATTACTTTAACATTTTATCCTTAAAAATAAAGATTTATTTTTAACAAAAAACGCTTATAACATACTGATTTACAGTACATTATAAGCGTTTTCGTATAAATGATAAAGAAATAAAAATTATTTCTTTTTCTTAGGCGTAATCATTACAAACATACGTTTGCCTTCAAGTTTTGGCGTAGCTTCGGGTACTCCGACATCTACTAACTCTTTCAAGAAATTGAGCAAAAGTAATTCTCCTTTGTCTTTAAAAACGATTTCACGTCCCTTGAATTGTACGTAGGCTTTTACTTTATCGCCGTCTTCGAGGAATTTTTGCGCATGACGAAGTTTGAACTCAAAGTCATGCACTTCCGTAGAAGGACCAAAACGGATTTCTTTCACTTCCGTTTTGTGCGTATTCGCCTTCATTTCTTTTTCCTTCTTGCGCTTTTGGTACAAAAATTTGTTGTAATCTACGATACGTGCAATCGGAGGATTAGCACTTCCGTTAATTTCTACTAAATCGAGTTCCATCGCTTCTGCCCAAAAAAGGGCTTTACGTAAAGAATAAACGCCAGGTTCGATTGTTTCACCAATCTTTGCGCTTATTTCTTCTAAATTTTCGCCCACTAAACGTACTTCTGTTGCACGGATAAGGTCGTTGATTCTATTTTCTGCTTCTTTCGTAGGCCCTCTAAAAGGTGTCCTTGGTTTAAATGCTTTTGCCAAATGAAAAGGTATTTTGTTGAAAAACTGTTTCCGTTACTTATATTGTTATGTGTAACGTTTTTGTTTGTAAAAAGTTTTTATTTTCTTTCACGCTACAAAACTACATCGTTTTTTGAGAATAAGCAAATTTTTAGTAGAAATTAGTTATTTTTTTTGTATAAATGTTTTTAAAAAATAATTGATAGGCATTTTTGCCTTGCAAAAAAATATAAACAACTGATTACAAATATATTATAAATAGCAGTACATTATTTTTGGCTGAGCAATTGTACGGCTTTTTCTTAGTTTTTTTTATCTTTTTTGCAAAATAAATTTTCCACTCTTCGTATCGTGTTCTCCTTTCAGTTCGTAGAAATATAAGCCCTCTGGCGAAAGGTTCATATCAATCATGTAACTTTTATC
>JANMGN010000331.1:0-8177 GCA_031374645.1 Chitinophagales bacterium
AGTGAAATTTCCATTTTCATTTAAAATTAAACGCCCATTTAAGTCGTATAAACTTACTTTTGCGAGCTGTTTTTCCTTGCTTTCTATATTTATTTGATTAGAAAAAATGGTCGGATAAATCTTAAAATCATCAGCAGCAAGCTCATTTGTTGCAACTGTAATCGCATAATCTATCGTCATAATTGACCTTGCAAAAGTCCCGGCAATCGCCTTTTTGTTTTTCACATCATACTTCACACTATATACCTTTATATTAGGCATATTTGCGCCCAAACGTGTCCAAGTTACACCAATACCACTCGGCTCGGAAGCATAAACACCAGCATCTGTTCCTATGATTAGACTTTTATTGTTACTTGTTTTTCCTTCAAACAAAGAAGCAACATCATTAATAGCAATATTGGGAAGATTTCCCTTTATACTTTTCCACGTTGTACCTTGGTCATTAGAAGCAAAAATATGTGGCGTAAAATCATTGTATTTATAGCCCGAAAATGTCACAACTACTTGATTATTAGCGAGTGGTAAAATTTTTGTGCAATATCTATCTGGTAATCCGTTCATTATTTTTTCCCAAGTTCCACCATCGTTTTTTGTACGCCAAACATTGCCGTCGCTCGTGCCTACATAAATCAGACCTGGTACGGTAGGCGATTCTTCTATGGTAGAAATATTATGAAAACGGTCGCCATAAATATTTCCTTTGGTCAAATCTCCACTTATGGGTTCCCAAATCGGCGTATCCTTTGTTTCTGGATCATAATTCGCTTTGTAAGCACGGAAAGTACCAGTGTAGGTCGTAAGTGGATCATGCGGGCTAAGGAAATACGGCATATCCCAATTCCTCCGCTCTTTATCATCTATGGCATCAGAAGCTGGGAAAAAACTATCGCCTTTGTCAAAAGTTACACCAATATTTCCATTTTGAGATTCACAGAAAAAAGTATTCGGATCAGTCGGGTGAAAACGCATCTGAAAACCATCTCCACCGTAAATTCTGGGCCACTCTTGCAAGGCAGCGTTACCGCCTGTTGAGCCGTTGTCCTGCGCTCCACCGTAGTACAAGCCAGGCTCATTCGGATTAGTTTCTATTCTGTAAAATTGTGTACAAGCAATATCTTCTATGTCTTCCCAAGAAACGCAATCATCTTTTGTTTGGTATAATCCGCCATCGGTAGCGAGGATTATTTTATTGTCATTGGTAAAAACCATATCATGTTTGTCTGCATGGACATCATAAAAAAACCACTCAGGTGTAGCCAATTCCCATTGTGCAGTAGCATTTTTTCTTCGCCATAAATCTACACCAAGCACAAAAATATCATCAGAATTGTTAGGATTCACACGTATTTGTCCAAAATACCAGCCAAAACCTGCGCAAAATTTATCTGGTAAACCTGTCAAACGGGTCGCTACACTGTCCCATTTTTCGCCTGCATTTGTTGTTTTATAAATGCCTTGATAATCCAAATTTTCGCCGACTACAACGGTATATAAAATGTCAGGATTTTTTTCGTACATCGCCAAACCAATACGAGATTGTGCGCCAGTTGGCAAACCATTGCTGAGTTGTTTCCAAGTTTCGCCAGCATCTATACTCTTATAAATGCGTGCGCCTTTGCCCGAAACAGTAGAAATTTTGTTGCTACGAACTCTATCCCAAGTAGAAATATAGATAATTTTGGGGTCTTTCGGATTAATAACCATATCAATCACGCCTGTGCTATCACTCACAAAAAGCGTTTTTTTCCAAGTTGCGCCAGCATCTTTTGATTTATAAAAACCTCTATCTTGATTTTTTTCAAAAGGAATACCCATCGTTGCGGCATATACGTTGTTGGAGTTCGTAGGATCAACTTTTACGTTGGAAATAATACGTGTCGCAGCCAATCCGATATTTTTCCAAGTCGCACCAGCATCTGTACTTTTATAAAGTCCATCGCCAATAGAAGGATACCCCGAAATATCACGGTCGCCCGTCGCTACATATATGGTATTGGTATTCTGCGGATCAATTTCAATGTCAGAAATAGACAAGAAAGTTTGTTTATCGAAAATAGGAAACCATTTTGTGCCGCCATCTGTTGTTTTCCAAACGCCACCGTCCGAATAACCTATATATATGATATTAGAATTATTAGGCTGAGTAGTAACCGTCGTGACACGTGCGCCAATATTAAAAGGCCCTTCGGTTATCCAATTTGTGCCAGCTCGTTCACTGTTTGCATTAAACGCAGCTGCTTCTTGCATAGCTTGTGTGTAGCCTTCTACGTCAAACTTATTACTCGGATACATACGTTGCGCATAGAAATTTTCATTCGGAGCGTCCAAATTTTCTTTTTCGCCACTTTCTTTTTCATTTATAAACACTTGATTATCAATTTTGTATAAATAAAAAACGCTAACAAAAGCAATTGCTGAGGAAAGTAAAATACTTTTCATGGTAGGATATTTTTTTAGTTAAAATAAAAAACAAAGATAAGGATTTTGTTACAAATTAACACTAATTTTAGTCTAATTCTCATATGAAAAAATGCGTATATGAAGTCTTTGAAGAAAATTAGGAATAAAATCTGAATAGAATGTCTAAAATATTGCTATAATATGATATTTTATAGTATCTTTGTATATAAAAACTTACAAAATGGTACAAATAGCTAACCCAATATACGATACGGTGTTCAAATATTTAATGGAAGATTTAGATATTGCCAAAGGCTTGTTGTCTGCAATTTTAGAAGTAGAAATAATTGAACTAACAGTGCAGCCGCAAGAAACTATTAGCGAAACACCACAAGAAAATAAACTAATAAGGGTATATCGTATTGATTTTTCTGCTATAATCAAACAAGAGAATGGTGAGGTTAAAAAAGTATTGATAGAATTGCAAAAAACAAAACGAAGCACAAATGCGATTAGATTCAGAAGGTATTTAGCCGAAAACTATCAAAAAGAAGATGTGATTGTAGAAAATGGTAGAGAAAAAAAGCGTTCATTAGAAATTATTACCATTTATTTACTTGGTTTTCAGTTGAATAAAATTCCGACAGCCGTACTCCATTCCAAACCGTCTTTCAGAGATGTTATCAACAATACAGATGCGGAGTATGCTCAACAAGAAGAATTTGTAAAACTGCTTACACACGAGAGTTATTTTATACAAATTCCCAAATTAGTAGAGCCAACTAAAACAAGAATTGAGCGAATATTGAGTATTTTTAATCAAAATTTTAAGAGTAGTGACGAACGTTCTCTTAACTACGAGTTTACTGACAACGACCCTCTGCTGCAGAAAATGGTCAGTCGATTGACAAGAGCTATCGCAGACGACAATATGCGGAGAGTAATGAACGCAGAAGACGAACTCGAAAGCGATATTACGGATTATCAAGAGTCTATTGAAGAGAAAGATACCGAAATAAAACAACAAAAACAGGAATTAGAGCAACAAAAACAGGAATTAGAGCAGCAAAAAAAAGCGTTGGAACAGCAAAAAAAAATGATAGAAGATTTACAAAAAATGGTCAAAAATATGGTCAAGAAAGAGGAATAAAAATACTCAATATTGTACCTAAAAAAATGCTTTTGAGTTGAAACAACAACTCAAAAGCATTTTTTTTATAAAAGACAGTATTTATTTCTGATTATACATTTCTATTCACACAATTCAAATCTTCAAACGCCAATTTCAAACGCTCCACGAATGTTTTTTCGCCTTCACGAAGCCAAACTCTTGGGTCATAATATTTTTTGTTTGGTTTTTCTTCGCCTTCTGGATTGCCAATTTGCGATTGCAAGTAAGCCGATTTTGAACTCATATAATTGCGGATACCTTCCGTGAAAGCCCATTGCATATCTGTTTCAATATTCATTTTGATAGCACCATATTTGATAGCGTCACGGATGTCTTTGCGAGAAGAACCAGAACCACCATGAAAAACAAAATTAATAGGTGTTTTCTTACGAATATTATGTTTTTCACGCAAAAACTCTTGAGAATTTTTCAAAATAATCGGCTTCAACTCCACATTTCCTGGCTTATAAACACCGTGAACATTTCCGAAAGCAGCTGCAATTGTGAAATTTTTCGAGATTTTACTCAATTCTTCAAAAGAATACGCTACGTGTTCAGGTTGTGTATAGAGTTTGTCGTTGTCCACATCTGAGTTGTCCACGCCATCTTCTTCGCCACCTGTTACGCCCAATTCTATTTCGATTGTCATTTTCATTTTGTTCATACGAGCAAAATAATGAGCGCAAGTTTCGATGTTTTCCTCCAAAGATTCTTCCGAAAGGTCGAGCATGTGAGAGCTATACAAAGGCTTTTTATTTTTTTTGTAAAAGGCTTCGCCAGCATCGAGCAAGCCATCTATCCAAGGCAAAATATTTTTTGCGCAGTGGTCTGTATGTAAAATAACAGGTACGCCATACGCTTCTGCCATCTGATGTACGTGCAAAGCACCCGAAATAGCACCTAAAATAGATGCTTTTTGACCATCATTAGAAATGCCTTTTCCAGCATAAAATGCTGCTCCGCCATGCGAAAATTGTATAATTACAGGAGAGTTCATCGCTTTTGCGGTTTCTAAAACAGCATTTACGGTTCCTGATGAGATTACGTTTACCGCTGGTATAGCGAAATTGTTTTGATTGGCGTAGTTAAACAAATCGGTTATTTCTTTACCGTGTAATACACCTGCTCTAAATTTTGACATATTTGATGTTACTTTTAGCGTTTTAGACTTTTACTTTTTTAAATCGGAAACGTACCAAGATTAAAAGGAATTATCTAAAATCGAAAATTAAAAAATCGCTGCAAAGTTACGTTAAAAACATTTTTTAATACATTTTTTAGTATAAAAAGAAATATTTTTTTCAACTTTGCGTCCTAATTGTTTTGTGGAACTGTTTTTGAAATAAATAGACAGATTCACACCGTGCTTTAATATTTTCTTCAAGCACATTTAACAGACATTTTAATTAAAAAAAATAAAATTATGGATAATCAAAATCAATTAAATATCGAGCTTTCTGAAGATATTGCAGAAGGTACTTATTCCAACTTGGCAGTTATTTCACATTCTCCTTCAGAGTTTGTTTTTGACTTTGTACGTGTAGTACCGAACGTACCAAAAGCAAAAGTTAAAGCAAGAGTGATGATGACACCTGACCATGCAAAACGTCTTTTGCGTGCTTTGACGGATAATATTCGCCGCTATGAGCAACAATTTGGCGTAATACAAGAGCATGAAGGTCAAAACAATATGCCTATGAATTTTACACCAACTGCGCAAGCGTAATTTTTAGACGAAGTATTTAAAAATCAAAATGCCACCGTACCTTGTTATGGCGGCATTTTTATTTTGTAAAATACTGACTACTAATGATTTATAAAACAATATTTTACAGTATATTTTTTTATGTCAAAAAAATATGACAATTTATTAGTAGAGTTGAAAAAAAATGTGTTATTTTGTTCATCAAAACTAAATGATGTGAAAAAGTATTTGCCTGGTATAATTTTATTGACAATTTTTTTCTTCGCTTATCACTTGGATAAAAACAGAAACGCAACAAATGAGGACGATGAGTTTTTTCGTCCGCTTGCCATTTCGTTGCATCAGGCACATTATGATAATGGTAAACTAAAAAAAAGTAAATCGTTTTCTTCCGTTTATCGCCAAACTCGTTTCGACACACTCGGTTTTTATCCTTTTATAGATGCTGGATTGACGTATGGGCTTCATTATCAGGCACGTATGTTGGCAAAAGCTAAAAATAAAACCTACAAAATTGGTAATGTAAAGTTTAGCAATCGAGATATTCGACAAGTTATCAATACGCTGCAATCTTTTCAATTTACTTTTCCTGTTGGGCTTTCTAATTATTTTGATTTTTACCAAATAAAAGGCTGCGATGGAAAAGGGAACGTCAAATTTTCGGCTTATTACACGCCTATTATTGCGGCAAGTAAAACCAGAAATGACGACTATTTTTACCCTGTTTACAAACGTCCCGAAGAGTGGGAAGGAAAACTTCCGACCCGACAACAAATAGAAAATGATGATATTTTGGAAGGAAAAGGGCTTGCTTTGGGCTATGTAAAAAGTAGAAAAGACCTCTATAAAATACAACTCGAAGGCACAGCTATTTTGAAATTCCGTGACGGCTCAACCGCACTTTTGAGCTACGATGGCGACAATAATCGAGAAGAAGGCGATGAGGAGGTAGAACCTATAAAAATAGTCAAAAAAGAAAAAATTACGCCTAAAAAAGAAACAGAAAATCAGCTTAAAGAGGAAGAAATAGAAGAAGTAGAAGGCGATAGTTTGGATATAGTAGTGGAAGTTGCTGACGCTGCAATAGAAGCCGAAGCTGATGAAAAGGGCGTTTCTAAAAGCGAAGTAGAGGAGCAATACAAAATTGAAAAAGAAGAAATAGAAGATGCAGATAGCACTGATAATGAAGTAGTTAGAAAAGAAATTGATGAAAATGAAATGGCTGGAAATCCAAACTATGTTTTTTTCAAACGCAGTACAGAACGTTTGCAAAGCTCCTCGGGTGTGCCACTTTCTGCATTTTCTTCTATTGCTACCGACAAGCGTTATATTCCGACTGGCGCAGTTTTGATGGCTGCCGTACCCGTTGTTGATAAAAATGAACGTTGCAAAACACACGCTTTACAATTTGTTTTGGCGCAAGATACAGGCGGTAGAATAAAAGGAACAGGACATATAGATTGGTACGTAGGCAAAGGCGAAAAAGCTGAAAAAATGGCAAATAAAATACATCATTACGGACAGCTTTGGCTCGTATTACCTAAAAAGAAAAACAACTCCAAACTGACTTTGAACAACGGAAAACAAAATTCTTTTACTCAAGCTGAACGAAAGGTTAAGCGTTTGAAATAAGAAATAAAAAAGCCCTAATTATTACTCAAGTGCAATAATTAGGGCTTTTTTTATTTTAGAAATAAAAATTATAATTTCGTAATCCTTACAGGAGTACAAATTTTAGGCGAACAACAAGTTTCAATCAGCACAGCAATATCTTCGCTGTCTTCACAACCTGCAATACCTACCGTATATCGAAAAATGTAATTACCACTTTGTATTTGATTAGGATTAAAAGTACCTGTATTTTGGTCAAAACCAGACGAAACTACCGCCGAAGCAGGGGCAATACTCCATTTTCCGCCATTATCTTCTCCTGCTACTCGCTGAAAAAGGTCAATCACAGGCGCATTTATGCTTTTACACAAAGTCAAATTAGAGGCAACGCCAGCATTATTTACAGGTGGCTCGGTAATGATAACACAGCTTTGTGCAGCATTTTTAAAAGCCATACCAATACATAAAAGGCTAATTAATAGTATTTTATATGTTTTTGCGTTCATTTTAAAAAAATTAATTAAAGACGTAAGATAAAAAACGCTCTTTGTAAAAATTAAAAGAGCGTTTTTATAATAAATAAACGGACTACGTTTTATTGGCATTTCCGTATGCAGCCTTGGGCATCTTTGACCGCTACTTTGTACATTCCCGCAGATAATCCTGAAAATGCACCCGTAGTGTTACCAAAAGTTGCAGCGTCATCTAAACTGTATTCGTAAGGTGTTACGCCTCCCGAAGCATTTACAGTTATCGTTGCATCGCTTCCACCATTACATTTTACATTGGTTTGTAATGTTGTAAATGCCAAAGTTGTGTTTTGACTAATTACTACGCTTGCTATTTTGCTACAAGCGTTTGCGTCACTTACCGTTACGGTATATGTTCCTGCTGCGATACTTGTCAAATCTTCGGTCGCTGCGCTATTGCTCCATAAATAAGTATAAGGAGTTGTTCCACCGCCTACCGTCAAATTCGCTGCGCCTGTACTTGCTCCGTTACATAAAACATTCGTTACTGCTATACTTGCTGTCAATACAGTTGGTTGAGTAATCGTTACATTGGCTGTTTTGGTACAGCTGTTTGCATCTGTTACTGTCACGGTATATGTTCCTGCTGCGATGCTTGTCAAATCTTCGGTCACTACGCCATTGCTCCATAAATAAGTATATGGAGTTGTTCCGCCGCCTGCTGTCAAATTCGCTGCACCTGTACTTGCTCCGTTACATAAAACGTTTGTTCCTGCTATACTTGCGGTCAATGCAGTTGGTTGAGTAATCGTTACAT
>JANMGN010000368.1:0-3469 GCA_031374645.1 Chitinophagales bacterium
CGAAGTTTTGTCGGCGGCGGGCGTAGAAGTTCACTACTCCATGCCAGGGATAAAAGTACACTCAAAAATAGCTTTGGTAGAGCGTGTCGAAAAAGGAATTTTACATGAATATTGTTACCTTAGTACAGGAAATTTTCATGAAGATACGGCAAAAGTTTACTCTGATTTTGGTCTTTTTACTGCCAACAAAAATATTACAAATGAAGTGGCAAAAGTGTTTGAAGTATTAGAAACGAAAAAAATTGGAAAGCATGATTTTGAGCATCTTTTGGTCGGAAAGTTTAATTTGCGTTCTCGGTTTGTAGAGCTGATTGAACGAGAAATACACAATGCAAAAAAAGGTAAAAAAGCAGCTATCTTCTTGAAAATGAACAGTATAGAAGACCAAGAAATGATAGATAAACTCTACGAAGCAAGCCGAGCAGGTGTGCAAATCCAGATGGTTATCAGAGGTATTTGTTGTCTTTCGGCTGGTGTGAAAAAGCAAAGTGAAAACATAAAAGTAGTGAGTATTGTGGATAGATTTTTGGAACACGCTCGTGTTTTTATTTTCCATAATGACGGAAAAGAGGAAACTTTTTTGTCGTCAGCAGATTTTATGAACCGAAATTTGAGCCATCGAGTAGAAGTTGCTTTTCCTATTTTAGATGAAGATATTCAAGCAGATATAAAAGCCTATTGCGAAATACAATGGCAGGATAATGTAAAAGCTCGTGTTTTAGATGCTTCTTTGAGTAATAAACGCTCGATTGGTAACAAAGAAGTGGCGATTCGCTCGCAATTTGAAACTTATTTTATGATAAAAAAGTAAGCTCATCTATGATTTTGGCGGCTTAGTATGCTAATCACAATGGGTTTCGAAACCCGTCGGAATTATAGACCCGAGAAGATGATTTTGCGCCAAAATCATAAATGAACCTGTTTTTTTTTTAAATTTAAACTAAAAAATGACCGTAGAAACCTTAAATTTCCTACTTGGCTTAGGGCAAAATAACAACCGAGAATGGTTTGAAAAAAATAAACCGACTTACGAAAAAGTATATAAAAAAGAGTTTACGCCATTTATCCAAAATTTGATAGATGAAGTCAAAAAATTTGACCCGTCTGTGAACGACTTAGCAAAAGATAGCCTTTTTCGCATCTATCGGGACGTGCGTTTTGCTAAGGATAAATCGCCTTACAAAGACCATTTTTCAGCTTCTGTTTCCAAAGGTGGAAAGAAAAATCCAGATTATCCTGGCTATTACATACAACTCAGCGGCGGAATGTTGATGATTGGTGGCGGTGCTTATTTTTTAGAAAAAGACAAACTTTTTAAAGCAAGGCAACATATTTTGAACAACCAAAATACGTTTATGGAGCTTATCGCTCAGCCTGATTTTATTACGCATTTTGAAGCGGTAAAAGGCGAAAAAAATGTCCGTATCGAGCAAGAATTTAAAGAAATTTCGGATAAAGTTCCACTGATTATGAACAAACAGTTTTATGTAATGGCGGAACTCGACCCCAATTTAGCTATTGGAGAAAATGCCGTAAAATCCGTTGCGAAATACTGCGAAGTGATGAAACCTTTCAACGATTTTTTTGCAGAAGGAGCTTTTGGGGATAATTAAAAATGAATAATTAAAAATGTAAATCACTGATAATCAGCTATTTAAAAAAACCATTAAATTTATTTTTTTCAGATATGCCTTTGGCAAATTTTTAATTTTTCATTAATATCTTATTCATTGACTTTTTTCATATCCAACTTTGTCGTAGGTTTGTTTTTGGTTTCCATTTTTTCTATGATTTGCCAGCTTACGCCATCTGGACTTTTGAAAACAAAACTACGTTCGCCAAATTCATTTTTCAAGATATTTGAAGGTAAAATACTTTGTTTTTTGACTAAATCAAACACAAAATCTAATTTTGACGTATAAAAAGAATGTAGCGTAACGCCCAATTCTCCGATGCGCTGATGTTCGCTTCGGTCAGGTTTTGCTTGTTGTGGAATAAAAAATTTGAGTTTTCCGCAGATATTATTTGGCGAAACGAAACCTTGATAAAGATGCGAATAGCCGTCGGGCATCACAAAAACACGCTTCGGCCCTCGCTGCCAATCGCCATCAAGTGAAGGTTCTTTTTCGGATTTTAGTCCTAAGGCTTCGCTCAAATAACGCAAAACGCTCATATTTTTTGCAGGAATAAAAAAATCGTGGTGCGTAAATTCACTCGTTTTCAAAGGTGCATTTGGGTTTACAGTCCCATAACCTGGAATTGTATAACCATAGCGTTGAAAAAAAACGTGGTTGAAATATTCGCCATACACGGCACTTTCTCGAACATAGGTTTTTCGTTTGAAAAATGTATTCTTCTCCTTGCCATCAAGGTTAAAAAGGTCGTCCGCCAAAGGTTCGGTAGGCAACCAAGCCTCTTTGCCGCTTTCTCTCGCTGCCGCATAAATATCAAAAATGCGGATAATATCATCGGTCATCATCACAGACATTCGGCTGCCAATCGTTTCGGGCGTAGTGTAACCTACGCCATCACCAAGCGGTTTTTCCCAAACCAACAAACGCAACAAACCATGACTGTCTATCTCGCCATTTTGCAAACGATAAGATTTCAGTTTACTCCGCACACCATATATTTTAAACGCCATATTCTCATCTATCGACGCACTGTCACGAGGCGTAAAACCGTAATCAGCAAAATATTGTATAGCGTAATTTGCATCTTTTACCGCCATAATTACTTCGTATAAACCAGAGATGCCTGTGTCGGGTAATTTGCTTTCATTTTGTGCAAAAAAATCAGAAGCACAAAAAAAAGTAAATAAAAATAAAATTTTTATTTTCATCGTATAATTTTTATTTTTAAGTAAAAAACAAGACAAAAGTAGCTTTTTTTTGTCTGTTTTCTTGTAGAAGTAGCTATTTTCTGTACTCTTTTTTAGGAAATATTTTTTTAGATTACAAAAAATAAAATACCGTATTTGGGTCACTTTCTTTTCAAATGGAATAAATTAGAATAAGCTAAAAATAGCTAAAAAGTAGCTTTTTTCTGCATTTTTTAAGTCAAAAAAGACTAAATATAGCTTTTTAAGTATTTAAAAAAAATATTTTATTCATGTCACAAAAAGCAAATAATGGAAAAGCTTAAAAGAAGTGAGAAGACTATCTTTGTATTATACAAACAATCAATTAGGACTACAAACAAATATTTTTCAATTTAAAATTACGCAACTATGAAACTACTATCAATTTTTAACCAAAACCCAAGCACCGTTTTAAATCCACTCTCAATGAGCGCTATTGTTGGCGGAAAACGTGCATTAGAAGCTGCAAGAGCAGAACAAGAAACATTGATTTCAAAGGCACAACGCAAAGCAGAGCGAAGAATTAGTAATGGTAATACAGAGTTCAGTTTCCGCTTTGAAGGACAAAGATACACCGCAAGCTACGACGCAAACGACAGAATGTTACAC
>JANMGN010000371.1:0-1513 GCA_031374645.1 Chitinophagales bacterium
CGACGAAATTATTTCGGAACTAAAAGCAATGAAACAACAACTAAGCGACCAAAAAGCGAGTATCATTGACAATCAAATTGAAAACAATGAGTTTTGCAAACGCTTAAAAATTTCCAAGCGCACCGCCCAAACCTGGCGAGATGAAGGATTAGTTTCTTTCACACAAATCAACGGAAAAATCTACTATGACCTAACTGACGTAGAAGCATTTTTCCAAGCCTACAAAGTAGATATTCAAGCCTCCCAGCTTCGCCATCGTCGAAGTCAATACGGCAAGAATAAATTTCAATCCAAACCGTAGGGGCAATCCCTTGCGGTTGCCCAATTCGTGGCAATCTAATCAAGTTTATCAAATCAACAAATCCATTAAATTCGGGTATAGCTATGCTATGCCCGAATTTATAAAATATTCAAAACCGAAATGTTCTCAATTATTCAACATTTTGACGAAATAGACAATCATTGTCACATCAGTCCTTCTGCAACAAAATTATATTGGAAACTGGTGGCACAAGCCGACATACAGGGGCAAATTCAAGAAAGCTATCGTAGTTTAGCCTCCCGGACAGCGATGTCCGTAAATACCATACGAGATGCCGCTGCGGAATTGATTACTTCTGAACTTTTGGAAATAAGTATAATTGCAACTAAAACCTATTTTGCCATAGCTTATTTCCAATCAACTGTATCAAATTTTGATACAGAGCAGCAGAGTGTATCAAAAATTGACACACTCACAATAAATCAAAAAGCTAATATACCAAATTTTGACATAGTAAAACCTGAAAATGCGCAGGCTGTATCAAACTTTAATACAGAGCAACAGCGCAGTGTATCAAAAAATGATGTACTCACAGTATATCAAAAATCAACTGTATCAAATTTTGATACAAAGCAGCAACGGAATATATCAAAATTTGATACACCGTACCAGCAAACTGTATCAAAATTTGATACACAGCCAGCGGTTAATAATAATAATAAATTTAATAGTAATATTATTATTAACCCAATAACAGAAAATGAAAACTTAGATTTCCTCTCTAAGCCTGATTTTCAAACGAAAGTTGCCATGCAACTCAAAAATCCCAATTATGCCAGTGGACTAATTCACGAATTTCAAAACAAAAACAGTCAAAAAGACTATGAAAATCCCTTCAAAGCCGAGCAGCATTTTTGGAATTGGCTCAGTAAGGTTAGAGAAAACTACGCCTATCAGACCAAATGCCACAATACCTACCAGACTATTGCGATTAACCAAGCAAAAGAAAAATGGTTGCAAGTAGCTGAAATACTTAAAAGTAAGGGCTTTGATGACAGCCTAATACGCTCCGTACGTATCGTAAACCAAGAAAATAATAAGCTCATTGTAGAAGTATCCTCACCTAATATTATCGAAAAACTTGAAGAAGAACCACTGTTTTTGCACTACTCCGAAGCGTTCAAAAGTTGTTTTGGCAAGTATATTTTGCTTGAATATACGCTGCAAAAATCAAAAAAAAATTAACAAAAA
>JANMGN010000388.1:0-3259 GCA_031374645.1 Chitinophagales bacterium
TTCGGGGAGGATTTAGGTGGGGCTTATTACTATGAAACAAATTTTCCTACACATCCAATCCATCATCAATACGCTCAACACAACCGTTGCGCCCGATGAACTTATCCGTTTCTTTGACTTCGACCTCGGACAACTCGACCAAGAAACACCACCAGTATCGTATCCTTGCGTACTCCTCAGTTTCGGAAACACCGCTTGGCAACAACTCGGCAAGTCCTCAAACCTCGGCGACACCACCATCAACCTGCGCATAGCTTTCAAAATACACGAACGAACGCACTCCAAAAACGACCCGACATTCCAAGCACAAGCATTGCAGCACTTAGACACTATCGCATTGCTCAAAAAAAAAATCGCTTACACCGAAGGCGAAACCTTCTCGCCACTCCTGCTCACTGCCGAACAAAACGAAACACGGGCAGACCTCCGTATATACAACATTATCTTCGCAACACAAATAACCGAAGACTACCAAGACGCAGACCCAAACCCTTTCATACCGTGGCAACAAATGCAACCACCATTCCCAGACCCAAATGGTCCAGCATTTTGTTTCCATACATAAAGGCATATCCTTGCGGTCGCCCAACAAAAAAGGTGCGGTAGAGATACCGCACTTTTTTTATTCTTTATCTTGCTCTAATCGCTGAACTTTTCCTGTAATAAACAGCCCAACTGCCGCTAAAAGAACCGCCCCGAAAAAAATAGAACCTGTAACAATCTTATCTTGCAAAATTAGATAACCACTAATGAGCATTGCTGTCATAAATAAAATAAATGCGAAGAACATACCTAATTTCTTTGTAAAATTAGAAGTGTTCACTTCTGATATAATAGCTTCATTTTTTTTATCCGACTGCTCATGTCTAAAATCTTGCTCTTTGTCAAGGTAATTAAACATTTTTACAACCAAGTCAGGATTTATCTTATTAATCCTTTCTATATCATCTACATCTGGAAATGGATTGTAGGAATGTTCAATTTCTAATTGCTTCCGCTGTGCTGCCAAAGCACTACCTTTATTTGCGTTTTGGTTAGTTGCTTGAACTTTAATATTACTTTTAGCCATGCTGAAGAACCTTATTTTTAGACCGCTCCATATCTGCTTTTAAATTACTCCAATCCTTCCTGACATTTTCAATATCGTCTAATGCAGTAGGGATTTCAGTATTTTGTAGTCGCTCAATTGGTTTTTCCTCTAACGAACACTCATAAAATGGATTTAGTACGATCCTTGCTCCATTTAATAAATGATGAATTATGATACTCATGATTGCCTCAATTGAAGTGGTTAATTAAAAGGATTTTCTCTATAAACGCAAAAAAAAATATTTTGTTGCACTACAAAGGTAGTATAAAAAACGAAAAGTACAAATAATTTGTAAAAAAAATATTATTGCGGCTGCACAAACCCAAAAAAAACGCTGACACAGTTCAAAACCCTGTCAGCATTATAAAAATCGTATCGTTACCGTGACATATTCGGTGCCACATTTGCCGCTTCGTCTCCTTCCCCTTTGGGGAAGGTCGGGATGGGGCTTACCACTAACTGACCTTCGCCTGGCAACATCTCCTCCAACAAATGACAATACGTCCGCATCAGACCAATATCCTCCTCATCTACCGCCTCGCTACCCATCGCCATCCCCAATACCCGTACCATTGCCTTCAAATTATAAACATGGCTTAATCCATCGCCCTGCGTCTCTATTTGCAAACGTCCGTTTGCGCCCAAGCCTATCATACCACCTGCCCCTTCGCTGCAATAGCCTTATACAGTTTCATCAGTTTCATGCGCTTTGCTTTGCTCTCTATCGTCATCAGTTCTTCGTACAGCTCGTTCGGTAATACTCGGATAGTTTCGGTCGGTTGGAGGTTCAGTTCCATTTGGGTTTCCCGAACGCTGACAGGGTTCAAAACCCTGTCAGCGTTATAACTACCCGTCTTGCGAATACTCGGCAATACCTCATTTGTGACCCACAGCTGAAACTTTTGCGCTTCTGCCTTGCGGCTCTTGAACAATAAGGCATAAAGTCCGCTTTCGTTGATGAGCAAATATTGTCGTTGCTGACCTGAGGCGTATAGTACACGCCTTAGCTTTTGACTTTCGTGCAAATGTCTTACTACATTTTTAGGTTCTGATAGTCCTAAAATTTCACAAATGTCTTTTGTTAAAAAATAAGGTTGGTCGTCAATTAGGATAGTCCTAACTTGGTGTGTGTCGAAGTCAAAGGGTATGACTTCATTTTTTACTGTCTGCATAATTGAAAATATAAAGTTGTTGAATAAAAACCGACGGCTGCAGACAGTAAATAGTCGCAAAGACGTAGATAGGTGCGTTTCCAAAACGCTCCGTCGGTTGTATTTTAATAAAGTTTTTGTAAAATGAAACTTCCTTACGCAAGTTTTATTTACTATCTGCACCACAAAGATAACGGTGCAGCAATGACAAAATCAAATTTTTTTAGAAAATAGTTTTAGGAAATTCCTTATTTTCTTCAATTTTAACATTTACACCTGTTCTTCGCTCATTTATAGCCAATGTTTCTCTATATTCTGATGCTTCTGAAAGCCTTACTAATTCTGCATCAAGTCCCATTTTTTTAATCGTTGCTTCTACATCATCTAAACTAACCTTGAAAAACTCTTTTCGATAATTCATCATATTTACTTTTTTATCGTCAAATGCTCTATGTAGGGTAGCCTCCAAATTAGGTGCATTATCGCTATAAATCATTGCATGAACATCAAACTGAAAAGGAACAGAAGCATCGCCCAGCTCTCGTACCCTGTCCATAGGGTCAAGCCTACGAGTAAGACCAATTTTATAAACACCTTCGCCAAATGAACCGATATTAGAAATTACATATACATAACCACGCTTAGTCTGTTGAGCCATTGACATGGCACGTTCTTTACGTGCCTGTGCCTCTGCCAAATCTTTTTCAAGTTGCGAAATTTGAGAAAGCAACAAATTGTGTTTTGCACCATCTACTTGCCCAACCTCTAAGCGTGCCTTTTCTAAGGCTTTTCGATATGTCGCTTCTTCATCAGCCGCTTTCTTTTGTTCACGCTCATATTCACGCATTGCTCTTTCTTCCTCTCTCATTTCGTCATTCAAAGCCTTTTGTTGCTCCTTTTCTTGTTGCTTTTTTACATGGTATTCATATTCAAGTACGAGTTCTTGAATTTTCAAATCCAAATACCTTTGACTTAGATAGGTATGAAAGTCTGCACCAAGTTTATTAATAGCCTCAAA
>JANMGN010000394.1:0-15878 GCA_031374645.1 Chitinophagales bacterium
CTGTAACACCAACAGTAACAACGACCTATAACGTTACAGTAACAGCAGCGAATGGTTGTACGGCAACCGATGCAGTAGTAGTAACAGTAGATGCGGCAGTACCAATGGCAAATGCAGGTTCAGACGTTACTGTAAATTGTACAACACCAAGCACGAATTTAATGGCGACAGGCGGTACAAGTTACGCATGGGATAACGGAGCAACGCAAGGCGCATCTGTAATACCAACAGTAACAACGACATATAACGTTACAGTAACAGCAGCGAATGGATGTACGGCAACCGACGCAGTAGTAGTAACAGTAGATGCAGCAGCACCAGTAGCGAATGCAGGTTTAGATGTCACGGTAAATTGTACAACACCAAGCACGACTTTAATGGCGACAGGTGGTACAAGTTACGCATGGGATAACGGAGCAACGCAAGGTGCATCTGTAATACCAACAGTAACAACGACATATAACGTTACAGTAACAGCAGCGAATGGATGTACTTCAACAGACGCAGTAGTAGTAACAGTAGATGCGGCAGTACCAATGGCAAATGCAGGTTTAGATGTCACGGTAAATTGTACAACACCAAGCACGAATTTAATGGCGACAGGTGGTACAAGTTACGCATGGGATAACGGAGCAACGCAAGGCGCATCTGTAATGCCAACAGTAACAACGACATATAACGTTACAGTAACAGCAGCGAACGGTTGTACGGCAACAGACGCAGTAGTAGTAACAGTAGATGCAGCAGTACCAACGTTAGCAATTACAACTCCTGGTGGCGTATCATCAATTTGTGGTTCTGGAATTATCCAATTGACTGCAACTGGTACTGGAACAAGCTACGTATGGAGCAATGGTGGAACATCAAATTCAATTAGTATTGGAGCGGGTTCTTACACAGTAACTGCAACAACTACAGCAAATGGTTGTACGGCAACAGCAACAAAAGTGATTACTTCTAATCCACTTCCTGTAGCAACATTGTCTTCAAGTAATACAAGTCCTTGTTATGGACAAACTACTAACTTGACAGCAACAGCTGGATTTACCTACAACTGGAATATTCCAGGTATAGGTGCAACAGTTACGTCGCCAACGATTATCGCAGCATCAAATACTTACACAGTGACTGTTACAGATGGTAATGGTTGTACAAGTACAGCTTCAAGCATTGTAACTGCAAAAGTACCAATGTTGGTAACTTCATCATCTTTTGCTAATACTCAAGGTTGTACAGTAAATGGTTGGACTAATTATGTAAATGCAAGTGGAGATATTGTATTTGAGATTAACTGGGATCCAGCAGGAACAGGTTCAAATGCAGCAGCACAAGCAGCAGCAACAGTTGATTTGAAATTAGATGGAAGTTATTACACAGCAACAAGTGGTGCGAACTCAACAGTAACGATGAAACGTTATTGGGATGTAAATCTAAACGGTGCTACTATTAATCCAGCTAATCCAGTTAAAGTGAGATTCTTCTACGATACTGCTGAAAAATCAGATGTGCTTAGTGCAATTTCTGGAACAGTAGTTTCTACTTGGTTCAAAACAAATGCAGGTATCGTATTTAATCCAAGTACACATACAACAGCAACAGGTGTAACTAACTCTTATGCTTTGACGGGTACAGAAAGTATGTTTGCAGGTGTAAACATTAACTATGTACAATTTGAAGGATTATTAGATTTCTCAGGAGGTACTTTTGCTGCTTCAAATACAACACCATTGCCACTTGAATTGACGAAGTTTACAGCTACAAAAGCTACAAACTCAGTACAATTGGCTTGGGAAACACAATCAGAATCAAATGTTGCTCGTTTTGAAGTGCAGAAACTAAACAGTGCAAATACCTTTGTATCGATAGGTTCTAAGAAAGCAGTAGGTAATTCTACAACTCGTCAAACGTATGATTTGGTAGATTTTGCTCCAACAAAAGGCGAAAATTACTACCGATTGAAAATGATTGAAACAGATGGTAGAGTAACTTACAGTGACATCGTAAACGTGTTCTTTGGAAAATCATTTACGGCAGATGTTTATCCTAATCCTGCTCATAATGACTTAAATATTGTTACAATTACAGAAACTAAACAAGATATTTCGTTTGTTATCTTTGATGTAACAGGAAAAGAAGTGATGAGCCAGCAATTGGAAGTAAATAAAAACAATGATTTGAACAACATCGATATTTCAAACTTGAAACCAGGTGTTTACAATATTCGTTTTGAAAATGCTAACCGTGCGTTGTTAGATATTAGAAGATTTGTGAAGATTAATTAATTTTAATTGTAACATAAAAATTAAAGCGGCATCAACTTAACGGTTGATGTCGCTTTTTTTATAAAAAAAGACTACATTTGCAGGCTTGGATTAACTAACTTCATTCAGATATTATAACCGTTTATGCCATTACTTTCAAATCCTGATTTTAAGCCTCGGTTTTATTTGCCAACGGCGCATTTACAAACAATTTATCCTTCGCTTGTTCGTAAAATTAAAGATTTTACCTATCAAAGAGAACGATTAGAGCTTTCTGATGGCGATTTTTTAGATTTAGACTGGTCTAAAAATAATTCAAATCGACTTATTATTTTGACACATGGGTTGGAAGGAAGTTCAGAACGTGCTTATGTAAAAGGTATGGCAAAAATATTTGCTCAAAATAATTGGGATGTTTTGGCGTGGAATTGCCGCTCCTGTAGTGGAGAAATGAACAGAACGATTAAATTGTATTTTCATGGAGATACGGAGGATATATCTACGGTTATCAATCATGCACTGGCAAAAGGGAATTATGAAACAATCGTTTTAGCTGGTTTTAGTATGGGCGGAGCTATTACGATGAATTACCTTGGGAGGCGTGATGATATTCCTTCACAAGTCAAAACAGGTATAGGTTTTTCTATGCCAACAGAACTTAGTTCAAGTGCTAAAATACTAACTATTTTACCATCAAATAAGGTTTATCACAAACGGTTTTTGAGGAAACTTTCAGACAAAATAAGGTATAAGGCGATACAATTTCCAGATAAAATAGATGCTTCTCCTTTAAAAAATATTTATGAATGGAAAGATTTTGATAATCAGTACTCTGCGCCATTGAATGGTTTTAAGGATGCGGAGGAGTTTTATTTCTATTCTTCTGCTTTGCATATTTTGCACCAAATAAAAGTGCCGTTTTTGATTTCAAATGCCCAAAACGACCCTCTTTTAACGCCTCTTTGTTCGCCAAAAGATTTAGCTATGCAATTGCCTAATTTTTATTTAGAAACGCCTTCGTATGGTGGACATGTAGGTTTTTATCCTTACAAAAAGGATTATTCTTGGATGGATGAAAGGGCTTTGGAATGGGTAGATTTCGTATTAAAAAAATAAAAAAACGCTTGTAGAAGTCTTCTACAAGCGTTTTTTATTATTTTTATTTAGTTTTTAATAATTTTTTTCTGCAACTCAAATTCGCTGGTAGCGACTTTAATGGTATATGTACCTTTTTCTAACCATTCCAGATTAAGCGTATTTTCTTCAGTTTTTGGGTGGTCAATCAAAATAACCTTTCCGTTGATATCTAACACTCTTAAAATTATCTCATTGATATTTTTGTAAGCGATATTTACTGTCAAGTCTTTTTTGACAGTGTAATTATCGAGCGACATTTTACAGACTTTGTTTTGTGCTGTATTTTGGAC
The DNA here is from genome assembly GCA_031374645.1 of Chitinophagales bacterium. GTDB lineage: Bacteria > Bacteroidota > Bacteroidia > Chitinophagales > Saprospiraceae > CANHEE01. Next base: position 3,689 of record JANMGN010000394.1, read on the forward strand.
GGTTTTGAGTATATTTTTATTTCCTTTAGCGTTAATTTCTGATAATCGATAAATATATCCAATTTCTGAGGATACTTTTTTATCAGATATTTCATAGTATGCGCCTGAGGAGTAATTTCCTTTCGCTTTTTCAAACACAACGTTTTCAAAAGTTTTTCCATCTTCGCTACGCTCCAAATTGAAACCAAGTAATTCATTTTCGTACTCTGTTTTCCAAGATAAGACTATTTTCTTGTTTTTGTAGTGGCTCGAAAAATCAGATAAATCACTTGGTAGAGCTGTTATTTCTGTGCTTGTTGCTGGTACAGTATTTGTAAATGTATATTCTATTGAATGTTGTAAATCTATTTTATCTTGTGAAAACGCAGATGAAGCGACTAACAAAGCAATAGATAAAACTAAGTTTTTTTTGAACGACATGTTTTTAAATTTAGTTTACTTAAGAAAAAAAAGTATCATGCTGTTTTCATTATTTTTTTGGACAAATAGGTAGAGGCGCAATCTGATTTCATTTAAAAAAATAAAAGCGAACAAGTATAGCGAACCAAAAATCACGCCTCTTTTATATACCTACGAGAATAAACTGAAAAAAGTTTTTGGATAATTATATTATTTTTTGAGGATAAAGCAATTAAGAATTATTGATAAAAGTAATTTTTAATTTTGTTAAAATGATTTAATGTGTATTTTTAAATGTTAAATAATCTAAAATAACTTATTTAATATTTTTAGCTGTGATTAGTAAAGTGTCAGAGGGTATTCAAATTTGGGAAACTATAAATAAATTATTGTACTTAATACTAACATGTAAAGTTACAATTAAAAAGTAATCTTGAAATAGTATTTTTTTTTAAAAAACGTGAATTTGTGACAATGTTAAAATAATAAACGAAAAAACTATAAAAAGATACCATAAGTCTATAACTTTGCAATTACCTTTTTTACAAAAAAATAAATAAAGAAATAGCAAACAATGACTAACGAGCGTTTGTATAATGCACTACTAAAAGAAGAGCAAGACGGAATTCGAAGTTTGAAAACTTTGATAGCTTCGAGAGTCGTTGCGTACTGTAAAAAGTACGGTGTACCTGCGGCGGCGGCGGAGGAAGTAATGCACGATAGTATGTTGATATTGATAGAGGATATTCAGTCGGGTAAGTATTTTTACGAAGGGAAATGTCCTTCTTTGTATGCGATGAAGGTTGGGCAATTTTTGGTAATGAATTTGTCTAAATCAAAATATACACGTAGAGATAAAGTACAAGATTTGACTGCGGTTGAGCATTTTATGGGTTTTGATGATATTGAAGATAGGCTTCACAATACGCACCTTTTAGAAAAAATATTAGCAGAAGTTCAGAATCGTTGTCAGCAATTGATTACACTAAAGTATCTGAAAGAATACTCTTATGACCAAATAATTACTTTGCAACTCACTCATTATCAAAGTGTTGCAGCATTGAAAAATGCTACAAGTCAGTGTATGGGAAAGTTAGCAGAAGTAGCCAAAAATATGGGTTTAACCAATTAGTTTTAAAAATGCAAAATTCTTTTGATTTCATAGATGATTATCTCTCTTTTAGGCTTTCGCCTGAGGAAAATGCTGCTTTTGAAAAAAATCTACGTACAGATGCTACACTAATGTCAGCTGTACAAAACCAAAAACAGCTTTTGGCGGATCTGAAAAGGTTACGTTTGAAGCATCTCATCACAGAAGCTACGGTAAGTATGCCTATGCCAAAATCGACTTCTTACAGATGGCTCGCTATTGGTACTGCTATCACTGTTTTTTCTATTGTTTTGGGCTATTATATTTGGAAAAATGATGATATTCCAGTCAATCCACCTTTGGAAAAAATTGAAAAAATAGAAACCAAACCAACCGAAACCTTGAAGCAAGATGAACCTCGTGCTGATGTAAAAATAGAAATACCTGCTACTCAGAAAACGATTGCGCCGATTGAAAAAACGACCGAAATTACCAATATTTTGCCCAAAAAGCAAGAAGAAAAATTATTTTTATTAGATTCTGTACAGTATGCAATAGCCGATGCACCAATAGGATTTGATAATTGGGATGGAAAAAATGAAACATTTCGTGGCGAAGCAGAAGAGGAAACTTATTTTGAAGCCTATAAAAACCTAAAAAACGGTGCTATTGAAAGTGCCATTACAGGCTTTAAAATATTAGCAGAAAATAAGCAATTTAGAAATCACAGAAGGGCAGAGTGGTACTTGGCACTCGGACAATTGGCGCAAAATCCTTCTTCTAAAAATGAAGTATTGAACAGAATTACCAATACACAAGGGCATTATTTTCAACAAAAAGCAAAGTCGCTTAAGCTGTATTTACAGCACAACAACAGGTAAGCTATCAAAAAAATTAGAATGTTTAGTCAATAATTTATTAGAAGTCCGATGCAAAACGCATTGGACTTTTTTTATTCCATAAGTATCCAATTCGCCCAATCCAGCGTGTTGGGATATTTTGTTTTTACAGCCAATTGTGTTTGATGAAAAGCGGCAGAAATTTTTTCTCCGTTGGCTATTTTTTCGTAAAAAGAAACTACAAATTCACTTGCTATTTGGTCGTGAATTTTGTTTAGACAGACCAATACATATTCTGCACCAGCAAGTTTGAAAGCACGTTGCAATCCATATACGCCTTCGCTATTTTTGATTTCTCCGTTGGCACTTTCGCAAGCAGATAAAATGACTAATTGTGTACCAGTTAGATTACTTTGTTCTATTTCGTAGCCTGTCCAGATACCTTCATTGGTGTCACCAAAAAGTTTGCTATTGTTTACAAAACGATTTGCGCCAGACATCGCCAGACCACAACGCATCAGTGGCTCACTATTCCAACTAAACGGACTCATGGAGGAAGTATCACGGCTGTTATAAAAACCATGTGTGCTGATAATCAACACATTAGGAGCATTTTTTCTAAAAGTACAATTTTTTATATTGTATTCACTGGCGTATTTATCTGTAAAGAAATAGCTATTTATACCTTTTTGTTCGTTGATTTGATGTATTTTTTGACCTTCTACTGAGGTGTAATAGAGCTTATTGTAGTGCAAATCTTTGCCTCGCATCATATCAAAACGGAGTAAAGAATCCGTATTAGTGAGTATCGGATTATTTTCAAGCGATGACGAGGAACTACTGTAATAATTGCTCGTTTTGCTTTGTTCGTCGTAGTCCATTCCTGCAAAAATCAGCGTTTCGCCCTTGTTGAGCTGTTGTGGATTTTTTTTATGTAAAATAATATTTCGGGTACTGAGAAGTGTTTGGAACTGGTAGTTTTCAATAAGATTTTTGCCATCAAAACGAGTTAGTGCCGAAAAAGAAACACTATTCAAAAGACCAGCAGGAGCGTAATAAATCTCTGTAATGTTATTTGTAAAAGGTGCTATTTTTGACCATATCAACTCATAAGAAGCTGGGTCACGGTAAAAATCATCGCCATTTAGCAAAAGAGATTGCAGTTGTTTTTGTTCAAAAAGAAAAACTACATCAGGCGAAAGCGAATTATACCCCAAAATAGAAGCAAAATAAAGCGTGTCTCCCGAAAACTTGTTTTGCTCGTGGCTAAGATAAGGCACAGCCAAAAATTCGATAGCAACTTCGTTTTGTTCGAGTTGCGCTTGTATTTGTCGCCAATCAGAGGGCTTAAAATAATCTTTGGAGAGCGATAATTTCTGTGTTAGTGCGCTTTCGATTTCTTCCAATTGAGTATTCAGAAAATCTGTGTTATCATTGCGTTGTTGGGTCGTAGCGATTTGATTTTTGATATTTTGCCATTTTTTGTATGTGATGATAACACTACTATCATTACTACGACGGCTTTTTGCCAAATCATTTAAGTTCCACTGTAAAGCGATGCCTTTTGTCAAAAGGCAGTAATCGTAAATTAGCTCGCCACTATTTTCAATATTTTTAAACGAACTGGTCAGTACAGAAGCTAAAATATGGTTTATTTTTTCATTTTTTTCAAGATATTGCGCTCTAAGTTTTGTACCGACGACAGGCAAAATTCTTCCTGTTTGTGCCGAAATAGCTTGGTGAATATCCAAATCTAATATTTTTTCAAGCGATTTGTAATCATCGGTTGCATCGTAAGCGATGATAAGCTGGCTTAAAACTTCACGACCCCGTTCATCATTTATCTTTGCACTGACAGAAAGAATTTTCCATGCTTTGCTAAAATAAGCAATTGCCGTCGTATATTCTTTGCGAGCATTGTGTAGTGTACCCAGATTGGTCAAAATAGCAAGATAACGGTCTTTGTCTTCTTCATTTGCTTTTTTTGACTTGATTTTGTTCAAAATATCTTCTTTTTCAGCTATTTTTTCAGCTAATTCGAGGTAATCGTCCGCTTTTTCGTAATTTTTCAACTCTACATACATTGCGCCAAGATTAGTATAAAGTCGAATATCACTACATTTTCCATCTGCGGATTGCTGCGCACTTAGTTTTATGCAGTACAAAAAGAAAATTTCAGCTTCTTCTTTGCGCCCCATTTGCCAATACGCATTGGCAATATTTTGCATAATTTCTATACTCGATTTGGTGTAAGGGATTTGAAAAAGGTCGTTTATGATTTTGTCTGCTTTATTATAATTTTTTAAAATAATCAAAAAGCTCAAATACTTAGATTGTATATATGCCCACTCAGGATGCTCTTTTGGGATATGTTTTTGAAAAACAGGCAAACATTTTTGATACAGCTTTTCGGTAGCTAAATAATTGCCCATATCTGCATAAAAATCTGCAAGTCGTCCTATTCTGTAAGCGTATTCAAGTGGTGCTTTTTGTGCTAAAAAATCACAATCGTTCACATTTTTTTCTAAATAAAATTTTGCTTTTTTGTAATCGCCTATTGCGCTATAAAAATCGCCAACGTAAGCAAATCCACCTTTGCAATCAGAACCCGTCTGATTGCTAAAATGAATAAACTGATTGAACCAAAAATAGGCTTTTTCGTACTGATTGGTCTGATGGTAAAATTTGCCAAGCGACATCAGATTTACGCCATTTTCTTCGCAATTCGTATCTAAACTATCCGAAAAGTACGAGTGTGACTTGAGAAAATATTTTTCAGCATCTTGAAAATTTTCTTTGTTTTTTAAAATTTCGCCTATAATATTCAAACTTTCTGCATACTGACGAGAGCTTTTGCCAAACTCTATACTTGCTTGCGCAGATGCTAAACGGGCATAATGTAAGGCTTTTTCGTTTTCGGTATTACCTAACTTAGCTGCTTGCGCACTGAGCTCTTGGTAGTTTTGTGCCGAAATACCTGTGTAAACAAAAAATGACAAAATAAGAGGTAGAATTTTTTTATACATAAATAGGCGTATAGAAATAGTTGACAATTTTTTGTCGTTATAAAATAACATAAGTAACTGACTGAAAGGAAGTTACGTTATTGTTTTTACAACGACTTCCTTTTTAAAAAAATTTCGGTTATTTTAGTCCAACTACTTAATGCAAACATAACGATTTTTTTTGAGAATAAAAAAGCTGTTATACACATACGAGAAAATTTAGATAAATAGGTGGAGTTCGTACTTGAAATCAAAAAATTTTGTAATTATGTTTTTTTTCAAAAAAACTAACTACCTTTGCCGCCTATTAAAAAATAGTTCATCAAAAGGCTTCGTAGTTTAATGGATAAAATGATAGATTCCGATTCTGTTGATATGGGTTCGATTCCCGTCGAGGCTACTAATTAAAAAAATAACTCGCTGATTTTCAGTGAGTTATTTTTTTTGTTACCAATTTTATAATATAATTGTCGATTTAAAGACGTAAAAATTATGGTTCATTATGATCTTGGCAGCTTAGTACGCTAAACCTGTCGGGTTTTTAGAGTATTGGTATTAAGTATCGCAGGATTAGTCACACGTTACTTAGTGAAACGAAAAAAATAAATAGCACATTTTAGCCACATAAATTGCTGACTAACAGGATTTTTAATTATTCATTTTTAATTATTCGTTACACTCAATTCAATTTCGCTTATCGCTGCCCCAATTTAGTTTATTTCGTATGGTATCTAAGAAATTTTTACCCGAAAGTTGTACCAATTTTATTTCAAAATCGCATTTTCGTACCGCCAGCTGATGCGCCGCCGTGATGGTTTCAAAGCGAGAATCGAGTGTGCAAAGAAAATTATCCGTGCGTCCTTCTACTTCAAACGAAATACAAGAACTGTCAGGAATTATAATTGGGCGTACATTTAGGTTGTGCGGAGCAACGGGCGTGATAGCAAATGCGCCCGAATTAGGGAAAATAATTGGACCGCCACAACTCAGCGAATAACCCGTAGAACCTGTCGGTGTAGCGACTATCAAACCATCTGCCCAGTAAGAATTAAGATACGAGCCATTGATATAGGTATGAATGGTAATCATGGAAGACGTATCTCGTTTGAGCAATGTAAAATCATTGAGTGCAAAAGGTGTTTCGCCAAAAACTGGAATATTGCTTTCCAAATACAAAAGTGAACGTGTTTCTACCGTGTACATTCCTTTTTGAAGCATGACGAGTGTTTCTTTGACCGCTGTTTTTTCAATATCTGCCATAAAGCCAAGCCTTCCGAGATTAATACCGACCATCGGAATATTGGTATCTCTGATAATAGTAGCAGCATTGAGCATCGTACCATCGCCACCGAGCGAAAAAACAAAATCGAAATGGCGTTTTTTTAAATCCAAATAACCATCAAAAACACCTACATCACAAGGGAACTCTATGTGCGTTTTGAGTTGCTCAAAATAAGGTTTGTAAACATAAGCATTTACTCCATGCTCATGTAGGGCATTGAAAAGTAGCTTTATATAAGGTAAATCTTGCTCTTTTACCAAAGAACCAAAAACGGCAACTTGCATCGTATAATCAAAAATTAAATTCCAACTAAAAACTGTTCACTGAAAAACTGTTCACTGTTTAAGGTACTTCCACTTTACCCAAAATCTGTTGAATTATGGTATCTGTATCTATATTTTCGGCTTCGGCTTCGTAGCTCAAACCAATGCGATGACGCAAAACTTCGTAGCAAATTGCTCGAACATCGTCAGGAATAACATAGCCTCGGCGTTGCAAAAAAGCCTGTGCTTTGGCAGCGTGCGCCAAGCTGATACTCGCACGTGGCGAAGCACCGTAAGCGATCAAATGTTGCAGCTTATTTTGTGGCGAAGTACGTGTTTCGGCAACAATATTTAGTATGTACGTTTCTATTTTTTCGTCCATATAAATACTCCGAACTGTTTTTTGTGCTTGTAAAATATCACTTATCGTAGCAACTGAGTTAATTGCTATATCGTTGATTTCCTGCAAGTTACGTCTTATAATTTGGCGTTCTTCTTCTTTATTTGGGTAAGTTACTTTTACTTTAAAAAGGAAGCGGTCGGTCTGTGCTTCGGGCAAAGGATATGTTCCTTCTTGCTCAATAGGGTTTTGTGTAGCCAAAACTAAAAATAGTTTTTCTAAGAGAAAAGTGTCATTTCCGATAGTAACTTGTCGCTCTTGCATGGCTTCGAGGAGCGCACTTTGTACCTTTGCTGGCGCACGATTTATCTCATCAGCGAGGACGATATTAGAAAAAATTGGACCTCTACGAACGGTAAAATCATTTTTTCCAGGGTTATAAATCATCGTACCTGTTACGTCGGCAGGCAACAAATCGGGTGTAAACTGTATGCGTTGAAATGGCGCATTGATGGTCTTGGCAAGCGTTTTTATAGCCAATGTTTTTGCCAAACCAGGCAATCCTTCGAGCAACACGTGACCACCACAAAGCAAACTTATCAATAGTTTTTCGAGCAAATCTTCTTGTCCGACGATTACTTTTGATGTTTCTTTTACTATTTTTTCTAAAAAAGCACTTTCTGTATATATTTTTTGATTAAGTGCTTCGATTTCTGCGTGCGACATATACTTTTTTATTTTGCTTGAAAAAACAAAGTTAGTATTTTTTTCTAAATGTTAGATAATATTTTTAATTCTATCTATTTTTGTCCAAAATTACAATTATGAAAAAACATTTTTTAATCTATTTTTTTATTTTTTACCAGCTGTGCTGTACGTCTGGCACAAAAGGATATAGACTTATCTTTTACTGCCATAAATGATTTGAAAAATGGCTTTTTATTGCTCAAATTACCAACAAAAACGAGAGAATTGAAGGCTTATGAAGAACAATTGCAGCGTTTTAGTAGTGATTTGAACTACGTTGCACGCATGGAAAATTTTCGCAATAACACTATTGTAGAAGTGCGTAAACTTCAAAATGATTTGATAAAAGGGTTCAAAAACGAATATAAATTTTCAGAAGTTGTCATTACTTATGATACCTCAAATACTGTTTTTTATGACAAAAATATGCGCATAAAAGAAAATTTTTCGCTCGAAGGCAAAAAATATTTGATTCTGAACAACCGAAAAGTAATATACGAAAACGAAAATATTTTGAAAGATGCTTTTGTTTTAACCGATAAAAATGGCGCTGTATTAGAGCCTCCTTTTCCGAGTGAAATCCCAATTCGTTTCAATAATTTACGACTATTGCAGTACGGTAAAAAACAATTTAAAAATGTCAGCGAGGAGCAGAAAAAGGCACACAGGGAAAGTTTTATTTGGCGTGAGTTAGACAAAAATCCTACTTTTGCATTGGTAAAAATGCTCAATTTGAGAATGAGTGCTTTTTACGATTTGGTACAATCGCAGCAATAATTAAAGTATAGTTAAATTTATATATATAAAGCTAAAATATCGTATCTTGCGACAAAAATAAATATCATAGAACTACCAAACATAAGTGAAGAAATAAAGCCAAGTGAAAAATCAAGATTTTGGCGTTACTTTTACCGATTGGGTCGCTTTGGGCAGACTACAATGGGGCTTATTCTGTTATTTTTCCTCTTAGTTTATACTACCTTACAGTCGCAATGGTTTCAAGATTGGGCAATAAAAAAAATTACTGATAACCTTTCTGAAAAACTAAATACTACCGTCAAAATTGACCATATTAGCATTGATTTATTGAGCAAATTGGATTTACAAGGATTTTATATTGCCGACCTCAAAGGCGATACGCTCCTTTATGCTCAAAATTTTAAAGTAGATTATGGTCTAACTTTGAAAACTTTTTACGGTCAAGGTTTGGCTATTGACGGTTTGCTTTTAGAAAATGCTAAAATTTTTATCAAGCGAAAAGAAGGCGAAAAAGACAACAATTTGCAATTTGTTTTAGATTATTTTCAAGGCAAAGAAAAGCCTAAAAGTGATGTTAAAAGTACGCCTTTTGACTTGAAAATAAAGTATTTGTCGTTCAAAAAAATTAAGTTTATACAAGACGATGAAGTTGTAGGAAACAAAACAATAGCTTTGTTGGACGAAGGTGCAATCACGTTTGAAAAACTCGATTTACCTGACAATCACATACTTATAAAGTCTATCGAAATCGTAAAACCCGATATTTCGATAGAAGATAGGGTAGCGCACCCTTTGCCTGAGGAAGTAGAAAAGAAAGAAAAAATAGAAATAGCGTCTAACGTAAAAGAAAAAAATGATACAATCAAACCAAAGCCTTTGCGTTTTCGCTTAAATAATTTTAGCCTAAGCGAAGGGAGTTTTGTTTATGATAATTACAGGGTTTCTGATGCAAAAAAATATGAAGATATTATTGACTTTAATCACTTGACAGTCAGTAATTTATCTTTTAAAATGGATAGCTTAAATCTTGAAAAAGATGACCTCAAAGCCAAACTCAAAGGTATTGCTTTCAAGGAAAAAAGTGGTTTTCAACTCATTTCGCTTAATGCAAAAGAAGTACATCTCACACCAAAACGCTTAGAATTAAACGGTTTTCAAATCCTTACGTCCAACTCCAATATTGGCGATACGCTGGTGTTTAAATTCAGAAATTTTGACGATTTCAATGATTTTGAAAACAAAGTTTTACTCGAAACCAGCTTCAATAAGTCCCGTTTGGCACTCAAAGACCTCATGCCTTTTGACCACGGTATTGCTACAAATGATTTTTTTGTACAAAATGCAAACGATATTTTTAATATCAACGGGCGTGTTTTTGGGAAATTAAACTCGCTAAAAGGAAATAAACTTGCCATAGATACCAAAGGGCTTTCTTTTAAAGGGAATTTTAGCTCAAAAAATATTTTAATAAAAGACCAAGAAGTCTTAAACCTAAATGTGGAGCGTTTGCTAACAGATGTCAATACGGTTCAATTGCTTGTACCTGGGCTCGAAATTCCAGATAATATCCGTAAAATCAACACTTTAGATTTTAATGGTCTTTTCGATGGGTATTTTTATAACTTTGTGGCAAAAGGAAATCTGAAAACGGATTTGGGAAGCGTCGGTGTGGACATGCAACTCGATGCCACAAACGGACAGGCAAATGCAAGCTACAACGGTAAGCTAAAACTCAACGATTTTGACCTCGCTACCTTTTTAGACAACAAAGAATTGGGCAAAATTACCATCGAAGCTGACGTAAAAGACGGAAAAGGATTGAGTAGAAATACAGCAAATGCTGATGTGAATGCGACGATTGCTTCATTCCCATTCAGAGGTTATGAGTACAAAAATCTGACGATGAAAGGCAAGCTCGATAAGTCGCTTTTTGATGGAGATTTTGGGATAAAAGATGAAAATATAGATTTTAGTTTCAAGGGAAAAGTCGATTTGAGTGACACTATTCCAGCTTTTAATATCAAGGCAAATGTACGTAAAATCAACCTGAAAGCCTTGAAATTAATAAAAGAAGACATTACTTTTGCTGGTTTGGCAGAAATAAATCTGAAAGGAACAAACGAGGACAACATACAAGGAACTATAAAATTAAATAAAATAGATTTTAATTTTCCAAATAAAAAAAATAACGGAAACGACTATTTTCGTATAGATTCGCTGGTGCTAAACTCCGAAGTCACGTCGTATCAGTATAGAAAAATTGACATCAAATCAGAAGTTTTAAATGGCGTTGTAGAAGGTAATTTTGATTTTAAAAGATTGCCACTTTCTATCAAAAACTACATCGTGAGAAATCACCCTAATATTGGTGCTCGTTTAGATTTTGCGTATCATCCAGAAGCGTTCGGCAATGATTATGTCGATTTGAAAGTGAATATTTTAAACAGTAAAAACTTTACACGACTGATTGATAGGCACATAGATACACTCCGAAATGTAACCTTAAAGGCACATTTTAACTCCGTAATAGATTCTTTGTTTTTTGATATTGGCGCACCAAGTCATATCAAATACGATAATATTCAGTTCAATGATGTAGCGATTACAGCGGCACTGAGCGAAGGTTTTGGCGAAGGTTTTATAGGTGTTTACAAAACTTTGGTTGGAAAGGATAAATTCGGAACGGTTCTCATTCCTTTGAAATTTCAAGGAGATGCTTTGGATTTGACCATAAATGCTGAAAAATTAAGCAAAGAATTACACGATTTCAATATACGAACCGATTTTTTTATAGAAAAAGACTTTTTTCAACTCGGTTTCAAACCGTCTTCTTTTTATTTTATAAATGAAAAATGGTCGATTGATACGGCAAAAAATATTCGTTTTGACGATAAAAATATTGAAATTCCAAATGTTTTATTTCAAAATGGCTCAAAAGAAATCTTACTTTCTGACATCAATAAAAAAGGAATACAACTTCTACTCAAAGGTTTCAAAATGGAAGATTTGAGTGAAGTAATTAACGATAATCGTGTAAATCTCGCTGGCGATGTGCTTATAAATGCTAAAATTGACAATATTTTTGAGCAAAAAGGAATAACTGCAACCGTTAGTGCGGATACTGTACTATGGAACGGTAGAGATTTTGGCGTTTTACGTACTGATATTACCTTAAAAGATTTGGATAGTCCAGCGAAAATTTATACCTCGCTCACAAACGGCAGCGAACAATTGACCGTAGAAGGATTTTATGTTTTACCAGGCAATTCTTATGTATCAAAAGGCGTACGTTATCCCGAAAATACCATCAACGCTTTTGCGACTACGAGTAATATTCCTTTGATTTGGATAAAATACCTCGCTGGCGAAGGACTTTCGGATATGAAAGGGACAATAGACGCTAAATTACAAATTTCGGGCGATATTACTTGCCCCGAAATACAAGGTCGTGCCAGAGTTCGTGACG